>CAKOYC010000013.1 GCA_934130265.1 uncultured Bacilli bacterium | reverse complement strand
AGGTGATATTTATTTAGGTGAATATGAAGGTTGGTATTGTCTTCCTTGCGAATCATTTTTTACTGATAGTCAATTAGTAGATGGTCATTGTCCTGATTGTGGTAGAGAGGTTAAAAAGTCTAAAGAAGAAGCTTACTTCTTTAAAATGAGCAAATATCAAAAGAGATTGGAAGAATATATAGAAACACATCCTCATTTTATAGAACCTGAATCTAGAAAAAATGAAATGATTCAAAACTTCTTAAAACCAGGATTACAAGATTTATGTGTTTCAAGAACAACATTCAAATGGGGAATACCTGTTCCTTTTGATACAAAGCATGTCATTTATGTTTGGATTGATGCTTTAACAAACTATATAACTTTCTTAGGTTATGATACTAAAGACCAAAGTGAAAACTTTAAGAAATATTGGCCAGCTAATCTTCATTTAATTGGTAAAGATATTTTAAGATTTCATACTATCTATTGGCCTATTATCTTAATGGCTCTAGATTTACCATTACCAGATAAGGTATTTGGACATCCTTGGCTATTAATGGGAAATGATAAGATGAGTAAGAGTAAAGGAAATGTTTTATATGCTGATGACTTGGTAGAAAAGTTTGGTGTAGATACAGTTCGTTATTATTTACTTCATGAAATACCTTTTGCTCAAGATGGTAATATTACAAACGAATTGTTAGTAAGCAAACATAACTCTGATTTAGCTAATATTTTAGGTAATCTAGTTAATAGAACTTTGACTATGGCTATTAAATACTTTGATGGAGAAGTAACTAATAAAAATGTTAGGGAATCATTAGATAATGAATTTGTTACTAAAATAAATAAATTAGATAAAGAAGTTGAAAAAGCAATGGATGACTTACAAATAGCAAATGCAATTAGTGAAATATTTGAAGTGTTAAGAAGCAGCAACAAGTATATAGATGATACCACTCCTTGGGTTTTAGCCAAAGATGATACTAAGAAAGATAGATTAGAAACGGTAATATACAATCTATTAGAATCAATTAGAATCTGTGCTAGATTACTATATCCATATCTACCAGATACAAGCAATTCTATATTAGAACAATTAAATACTACTGATAAAGATTTAATATATAAAGATAATAATATTTATAAAGTTAATAAACCATCAATTCTATTTGAAAGATTAGATATAAATAACTTGTAAAAATATCGTCAAGTAGAAAAATAAATTAAAAAACTATATTTATTTTTCATCAAAATATGATATATTCGTATCATGTGGTTGTAGTAAGAAGTATAGAAAGAGGTTGCTTTTATGGATGAAGCTACGGGAGTAGGAATATGTCATTTAGCATTCATATTACTTTATTTTGGAGTTGTTTTTACAGCAATAACAGAACGTAATATGTTGGATATATCTTATGCAATATTTCTATCAATTTATTTCGTAAGAATATACATTTATAAGAGAAAAAGTAAAAATAGTTTGCTAAATAGGTAGACTATTTTCTTTTAGGAGGAATATAAAGATGTTTATAGATACACATTGTCATTTAAGTAAAAAGGATTATGAAGATATTTCTAAAGTTATAGAAGATAATAGAAATGCTAATGTTTTAAGAATAATCATATCCGGTTGTACTAGGGAAGATTTTGATGAAACTATAGAGATAATTAGTAATTATCCTGATGTTTATGCAACTATTGGTTATCATCCAGAGGAAGCAGATAATATTGAAAAACAAGATTTAATCAAGTTAGAACAGTTATTAACTCAAGAAAAAATAGTTGGTATAGGTGAAATTGGCCTAGATTATCATTATTCATCTGAAAATAAAGAAAAACAGCAACAACTATTTGAATATCAACTTTCTTTAGCAGAAAAATATAGTCTTCCGGTAGTAATTCATACAAGAGATGCTACTAATGATACTATTAACATTTTAAAGAAACATAATGTAAAAGGGATTATCCATTGCTTTAGTGGTAGTTATGAAACAGCTTGTCAGTATATAAATATGGGATTTTTGTTAGGAATAGGTGGAGTAATAACTTTTAAAAACTGTCACTTAAAAGAAACTGTAAAGAAGTTGTCTTTAAAAAATATTGTTTTAGAAACAGATAGTCCTTATTTATCACCAGTTCCATATAGAGGTAAAATTAATTCATCTAAGAATATTCCCATAATAGCAGAGTTTTTAGCTAAAGAGTTAGAACAAAATGTAAATAGCATAGAAAAAATAACTACAGAGAATACAAAATCACTGTTTACAAGATTAAAATAAAAAGTTGAAAAATCTCTTGCTTTCCAATTTTACCTATGTTATATTTGTATTGTAAAGGAGGTTAGACAAGGATGAACAATAATAATTCATCAAAGCAGATTCTATTATCTGTATTAGGAGTTGCCATTTTAGTAGTAGCAGTAGTAGGTATTTCATTTGCTGCATTTAGTTATTCACAAACTGGTGAAGTATCAAATACTATTACAACTGGTACTATTACAATGACTTATACTGAACCAACAAATGGTATCAATTTAACAGATGCACTTCCTATCACAGATGAAAAAGGAAAAGCATTGAAAGGTGATAATAACACTTTTGATTTTACAGTAGGAGCTACTATTGCTGGTACTACTAACATTAACTATGTAATTAGTGCTGTAAAAGATGCTACTAGTGATCTACCAGATACAGGAGTTAAAGTTTACTTAACAGCAACAAGTGGAGAAAGTGAAACCGCTGTATTTGAACCTAAGCTAGTATCTCAACTAAATAAAACTGTTGATGGAAATGATGCTGGAGCACCAGCTGATCAATATATTCTTAAAACAGGGAATTATACTGCAACAGGAACAGATAATTATCGTTTAAGAATGTGGGTAGATTCAAATTATGGTCAACATACTGATGGTGAAAACACAAACACTACAGAATTTGCTACTCAACATAAGTATATCTTAAAAGTTAATGTTTATGGTGCTGCTAAAGCTCAATAATTTAACTATTAAAGTGTCTAATCTCTGACACTTTTTTTCTTTATTGCAAAAACTCTTGTTATTTTACTATAAAATGTGTTATCTTTATATTGTAAGGAGGTTAGACAAAGATGAACAACAACAATTCATCAAAGCAAGTGCTTGTTTCTATTTTAGGAGTTGCTATTTTAGTAGTAGCAGTAGTAGGTATTTCATTCGCTGCATTTAGTTATTCAAAAACTGGTGAAGTATCAAATACTATTACAACTGGTACTATTACAATGAGTTATACTGAGCCAACAAATGGTATTAACTTAACTAATGCTCTTCCTATTACAGATACAGCAGGAAAAGCCTTAAGTGGAGATAATAACACTTTTGATTTCACAGTAACTGCTACAATTAGTGGTAGTACAACTATCAACTATGCTATTACTGCTGTAAAAGGTGATGGATGTACAGTTGCCGATGGTGGTGTTAAAGTATATTTAACAGATCAAAGTGATGCACAAATTCTTGCACCAACTAAAGTTACTGATTTAACTACAACTGCTGACAATAATGCAGCAGGAGCACCAGCTGGTCAATATGTTTTAAAAACTGGTACTTATACTGCTACAAAAACTGAAGAATATCGCTTAAGAATGTGGGTTGCAGATGATTATACAGCTCCTGCTACAAGTCAAAAGTACATTCTAAAAGTTAATGTTTATGGAAAAGCAAATGCTCAATAGCAAATCTTGAAAGTGTCTAATCTTTGACACTTTTTTCATTTACTAGACAAAGTTCTTGTTATTTTGTGTAGATTTATGTTATTTTTATATTATGAGGAGGCTAAAAGATGAACAATAATATTTCTTCAAAACAAATACTTATCTCTATATTAGGTGTAATAATACTAATAGTAGCAGTGATAGGTATTTCATTTGCAGCATTTACTTATTCACAAGCAGGTACAAAAGTAAATACTATTACAATTGGTAAAATTACGATGAATTATACTGAAGCAACTAACGGTATTACGTTAAATGATGCTTTACCAATGACTGATGCTACTGGAAAAGCCTTGACAGGTTCTGGTAATACATTTGATTTTACAGTAAATGCTAATATACAAGGTAGTGGCACTACTACAATTAACTATTTAATTACAATTACAGAAGTAACTACTACATTTGCTAATACTGGTATAAAAGTATATTTAACTAGCAATAATGATGCTACTGTTGAATTAACACCCACAAAAGTATCCGAATTACCTACTACACAATCTAGTAACACTGCAGGTGCGCCTACTGGACAAAGAATTTTAAAGACAGGAACAGTTACAGCAACTAATACAACAGTTGATCAAACTACTAAATATCGTTTAAGGATGTGGGTTGCAGATGATTTCTCTGACTCATCTAAATCAGGAACTTATGCTATAAAAGTAAATGTTTATGGAAAAGCGAATGCGCAGTAGTAAGCTCTAAAAAGTGTCTAGACTCTGACACTTTTTTCTTTACCATAAAATAAAAATATGCTACAATTTAGACAGAATAGGAGAGGTATCATGGATGAGAATAAATTAAAAGAAGAAAAGAATGGAAAACTTTATTTTATATTGTTAGCAGTACTATTAATTGTACTATTAGTAATTGGTATTTCGGCAGTAGCAGTAACAGTTACTAAAAAAGGAGACAAAGTAAATACTATAACAACAGGAAATATTTCATTGGATTATACAGAAGATAATAATGGTATAACTATTACCAATGCAATGCCTACAACAGATGTAACTGGAAAAACATTATCTAAAACTGGTGAATATTTTGACTTTAGTGTAATATCTACACTTTCAGGCTATGCTAATATAACATACGAAATATCAGCATTAAAGATAGCAAGTTCAACATTAGATGATAACGATGTAAAACTTTATTTAGAAAAGAAAGCAGGAGGAACATATACTGAGGTAATGAAACCTACTAAATTTAAACCATTATCATCAGAATCAGATATAGGGAGTGAAGAAGGTAGTATGATTCTTTATAAAGAAACAGTTAATAAAACAAAGACTGACAATTATCGATTGAGAATGTGGTTAGCAGACGATGCAAAAGTAGATAATACTTCAAGAACATTTACAGTACAAGTAGCTATTCATGCGACTGTAAAAGCTAACAAATAACTTTTCTTTTAAAAAAGTCTAAACTGTGATATATTAATAATAGTGAATAATAAGCGGGTGATTAAATTGAATGATTCTAAATCTATGATAGCTTTTTCTGAACTTTCTTTATTAGAAAAGATAAAAAGAATAGTTCATTACTTCTTTACAGTTGTTATGTATTCAGTTGTACTGATAATGATTATTGTTTTTATAATAATTCTTGTTAACTTTATAGATCAGAGCAATAACTTAAAAAAAGGAGTACAAAAACCAGCGTTAGTATCAGCTTATACAATAGTTAGTCCAAGTATGGTACCAAACATAAATGTTCTTGATGTTATAGTCACTACAAGGGTTAGTGATCCTTCTAAAATAAAAGTTGGAGATGTAATAACATTTAACTCTACTGATTATCGAAGTTCTGGAGTAACGGTTACACATAGAGTAAGAAAAATAGAAAAAACCAGTGATGGTAAATACTTATTTACTACTAAAGGGGATGCAAACAATACAGAAGATGCTACTAGACAACCATTTAGCAGTATTTACGGAAAAGTTTTAATTCGTATACCAAAATTAGGTTATATTCAGTACATATTAAGTAGTGTTCTAGGATGGGTATGTTTAATAATAATACCTACAGTCATAATTATAGGATTAGATATCATTAAAATAATAAAAACTATAAAAAATGATTCAAAGATGAAGAGCAAATCTAAATCAATTTCCAATACGGCTATTAAGAAAAATACAAGAAAAAAGATAGACTCATCAAAAGAAAGGACTCGTTATAGATAATGAAGAAAAAAATATTTTTAATGTTTAGTGGCGTTTTGTTATTTGCTTTTGTAGTATGTACAGCATTTCTTTGGTATAAAGTGTTCTACTATGGAGATCTGGGTACAGTTAATACTTTACAAGTTCAAAAGCAGAGTGATGAAGCTACTTTAAATGAAAATTTGTTTCCTATGACAAAAGAGGAAGCTAGTATAGTCCCAAACTATGAATTTAGTGTTAAAAATGTAAATGATTTTAAAAGTCACTATGAAATCGTATATCAAGAGATGAATGATAATACCAATCAAACACTTTCTAAAAATCAATTAGATTATCAACTAATACTCAATGAAAAAATAATCAAAGAAGGTAATCTTGGAAAATTAAAAAATAATGTATTAGATGAAAGATATGTAATGCCAAATCAAACTAATAAATATGAATTAAAAGTTTACATAGCAAATACAGCAAAAGATAGTGATTGGCAAAATAAAAAATATGCATATACAGTAAATGTTAATGTTAAGGAGAATAATTAATGAAAAAAATATTATTAGAATATATAAATGTATTCGCTTATGCAGTAGTAGGTATAGTTTTCGGATTTTCATTTTTCCTATTATTTATTAACTTTTATCATTATAAAGAAATAAATGAAACAATAAATGTAAAAGAAGAAATGGAAAACTACAAACAAAAAACGGAAGAAAAATTAACAAAAATAAAAGACAATATCAGTTTATATCAACAAAATACTTATAATGGTAGAAATAATATCTATGATATGAATAGTATCCAAATCAAGCTAAATAGTTGTGTAAAAAGCTTCGAAAGTGAAGAGTATAAAAATTTAACAGATAAAGAAAATATAGAGATAAAAGATGTTTATAAACTAGGTAAGTTTTATCAAAATACTATATTAAATGATTGTGTAGTTTTACAATTAAGTAGTCTAGCAGATGAGAGTAGTTCTTATTCCATTACTAGTTTATCAACAATAAGACCATTTCTTAAAACTAATATTAACCAGTTATTATCAAATAATGGATATATCACATCAAGCTTAGAAAATGCTGATAATTATTACTTTACCAATGATATAAGTAAATCTAGTATATTTTTCTTAGCAAAAGATAGTTATAGTGCTATTAATAAAAATTATCAAAATACTTTAGACTTTCTAGTAGAGATATCAGAATGGTATAAAAGTGAAGTAGTAGGAGGCTAACATGAAGAAGATATTAAATATAATGTTTGCTATTTTAAAATATATATTACTATTGGGAGCTTTCGCTATAACACTATTTATTATAGTAAGAATGAATGCAAGACTTAATAAAAGCTTTAGCTCAGTAATTCCTGAATTTATTCCTTTTCTAGTACTATTCTTATTATTTGTTATCAATCTTATCTTTAAACAAGATGGAGTAAATGATAATATATTTTACAATTTAACATCGTGCATAGTTTTTGCTACCATAATAGTAGTTGGCTATAGAGCTTTTGCTGATAAGAATATGGTACTTAATGAAAAATATGGATATGGAGTAGATTTCAACTATTTTAATACCTTCATAGCCTATATGAAAATTATGTTATATGGATTATCCGCTTCTAACATATTATTCATGTTTCAACCAAAGGAAAAGTCAAAATAATAAACTTTTTCTTTTTTTTATGTTATCATATAAGGGAATAATAGATTATTAAGGAGCGATTATATATGGATGAAAAATTTCGGTTCAAGAAGAAGTTTGGTCAAAACTTTTTAAAAAATGAAAGAGTCTTAACTAGAATAGTAGATGTAGCAGATATTAAAGATGAAGCTTTAACTATAGAAGTAGGACCAGGTTCAGGTGCTTTAACAAAGTATCTAAAAGAAAAAGGACAAGTATTGTGTTATGAAATAGATAAAACCTTAGAAGATATTTTAATGAGAAACTTTGGAGAGACTAGTAGCGTATCAATATATTTTGGAGACTTTTTAAAACAAGATATTAAAGAAGATTTAAAAGACTTTACTTATAAACACTTATATTTTGTAAGTAATGTACCTTATTATATAACTACTCCAATCCTATTTAAATTAATTAATTTAGACCTTTATTTTGATAAAATTGTTATGATGGTACAAAAAGAGGTAGGAGAGAGATTTACATCCATTGTTGGTAAGAAAGAGTATGGAGCCTTAACAGTACTATTAAGATATTATTTTGAAACTAAAAAAGAATTTTTAGTTAGTAGAGAAGAATTTATTCCTAAACCAAATGTAGATAGTGTGGTAGTATCATTTAAGCCAAGAAAAGAGAAAGAAAACTTAATAAATGAAGAATTTTTCCAACAATTAGTACATGATAGTTTCCAGTTTAAAAGAAAAACATTAAGGAATAACTTAAAAAAATATGACTTAAATATTATTAGCAAAGTATTAGAAAAATATAATCTAGACTTAAATGTTAGAGCTGAGCAGTTGGAATATAATATCTTTGTTGACTTAGCTAATAATCTTTGTAAATAAATTTAAACTTCATTGCATAAACTTAACTGGGTGATTACATGAATTTTAAACTAGGTGAATATGTTACCAGGGAATCATATAATAATGACTTAGTCTTTCAAATAATAGATATAGAAGATGACATAGCATATTTACGTGGAGTAGATGTTAGGCTTTATGCTGATAGTGAACTAGATGATTTAAATAAAGTAACAATTAAAAAAGAAACTGATAGAACAGACATTGAAAAAGTAGAAAGTTTAATCTCATTAGATAGAAATGAATACTTTTATCTTCCTGGTAAAATAGTTCAATTTGATTCTGATAAATTTTATTTAGATAGATGTATTAAGTTTTATAAGGATATGCATCTAGAAGCATACGGTATAAAAGTAAAAGAAAATGAAATAGAAGAAGTAATAACAGAAACTCTAGAAAAGTATAAACCGGATATAGTAGTAATAACAGGACATGATTTTTTAAAGAAACATGCTAAAGATAAAACTAAGATAGAAAACTATCAAAACTCTGAAAACTTTGTAAATGCTATTAAAAAAGCTAGAATTTATGAGAAAAATCAGGATAAATTAATAATTATCTCTGGAGCATGTCAATCAAACTATGAAGAATTAATAAAAGCTGGTAGTAATTTTGCTTCTAGTCCTAAGAGAATAAATATACATGCTCTAGATCCTGCTATTATAGCTTCCTGTGTTGCTTTATCTCCTGTAAACAAAGAAATAGATTTAATATCATTAATAGATAAAACACATTATGGTAGTGCTGGAATGGGTGGAATAATCACTAATGGAACGATGTATGTGGGGTATCCAAGATGAATATAGATACAATAAAAGCTAAAGTAAGAGAAAAAGAAGGAGAGACTCTTCACTTTAAAGTTAACGGTAGTCGTAATCAAATAGAAGAATTTAATGGAAAGATAGTTAAACTTTATCCATCTATTTTTATTGTTAGTTTAGTAGGAGATAATGACACAATTAAGTCCTTTAGCTATAGTGATTTAATAACAGAAAGTGTAGAGATTATCAGTTGACGTATAACCTGTAAAATCATTATAAACTTCTTGCAATTAGAAAAGAGATAAGATAGAATTAAAGTATAAAGTGTCAGTGCTTTAAAAGGAGGAAAGATTATGGAAATTACATCAGTCACTGTACGAAAAGTTGACAAAGAAGGCTCTCGTATGAGAGGAATTGCATCTGTCTTATTGGATGATAGTTTTGCAGTTCATGATATTCGAATTATTGAAGGAGAAAATGGTTTGTTTATAGCAATGCCAAGTAGAAAAACACCAACTGGTGGATATCGTGATATCGCTCATCCAATCAATCCTGAAGTAAGAGCAATGTTTCAAGATAAAATTCTAGAAGCTTACCAAAATACTTTGGATTCTGAAGAATAGATTTGAGAAGACTTAGTCTTCTTTTTTGTTCTTTTTTTAACTAATTATTCATACCTTTAACTAAGAAGGTGAATAAATGGAAACTAAAGAATCAATTATAAGTAACTACAATCATAGTATCACTTTAACGGAGAGAAAGAATCTCTTAATAACAGGAGTTAAGAAGATAGAAAACTTTGATAAAGAAGAATTTTTAATAGAAACTACAATGGGGTTTCTAGTGGTGAAAGGTGATGGCTTGGAATTAATAAAACTAGATACTATATCAGGTAATGTTTCTATCAAAGGAATTGTAAATGGCTTTACGTATATTGATGATAATTCTAAAAAAGAAAAGGATGGAAGTAGTATCTTTCAAAGACTATTTAAATAATGAATTTAAAACTACAAATAATATCAATTGCTTTTTCCTTTTTTTATGGTATCTTTCTATCATTTCTAATTTCTCTTCAGTATAAGTTTTTATTTGAAAGTAAAAAAATCATTAGAATAATTGGTAACTTTATATTTTCACTAGATATGGCACTTATCTACTTTCTTCTTATGAAAAAAATTAATTATGGCGAGATTCACCCCTTATTTTATGTTCTTATTTTTCTAGGATATATATTTTCATATAGAAAAATACAAATATTTATGTCAAGAAGACTGAAAAGACCATAGTTAATTTGCAAAAAACTTAAAAAAAGTCTATAATATTATCAGGAAAAGTGGGTGATATTATGGCTAAAAAAAAGAAGAAAAAAAAGATGGGACCATTTTTTCTATGTACTTTTTCTCTTGCTATGATAATATTCACAACCTATACTGTTGGAAAGTACTGGGTTACTATCTATAGTAAATATAAAGAAAAGAAAGAATTAACTAAAGAACTTGCTAGCCTAAAAGATAAAGAAAGTGAATTAAAAGCTGATGTAGAAAAATTACAAGATAAAGACTATGTAGCAAGGTATGCAAGAGAAAAGTATTATTATTCAAAAGATGGAGAATATATTCTTAGAATACCTGAAGATAAATAGGTATTCTTTTGTTGAGGTGAAAATATGGATGTAGAATTACTTTATAAAGATGTAAAAATTAAAGATGGAGATGTAATAGTATTTGGATGTAGTTATGGACCAGACTCTATGGCTTTATTTCATACCTTATTGACTCTTAGGAAGAAGATAGATATAAAACTTATCTGTGCTCATGTAAATCATGGTAAAAGAAAAGAAAGTGAAGAAGAAAAAGTATTATTAGAAGAATACTGTAAGAAGCATAATGTTACTTTTGAGTATATGAAAATTAAAAACTATGGAGATGATAACTTTCATAACGAAGCTAGAAATATAAGATATAACTTCTTTGAAGAGGTAGTTAATAAATATCAAGCTAAATATTTGATGACGGCTCATCATGCTGATGACTTAATGGAAACAATTCTTATGCGAATAGTAAGAGGTTCTAATATCTATGGTTATTCAGGCTTTAAAAAAATAGTAGATATGAATACTTATACTATCTATAGACCATTCTTTGCTATTACTAAATCTAAACTTTTAGACTATGATCATAAATATAAAATACCTTATGCTATAGATGCTTCTAATAATAGTTCTGTTTATACAAGAAACCGTTATCGTAAAGAAGTATTACCATTTTTGAAGAAAGAAGATAGTAAAGTAGAACAGAAATTTATTAAGTTTCATCAAACACTAGATGAGGTTTCTTCTTATCTTCATAAAGAGGTAGAAAAAGCCTTGACCAAAGTAGTAAGTCATGATAAATTATTAATCGAACCATTTAATGATTTAGATACAATTATTCAAAAGTTAGTCCTAGAAGAGATACTAAAAAGATTTTATCAAGATGACTTAGTCTTAATATCAGATAAACATTTAGATGCTATCTTTAAAATAATATCTTCTAAAAGAGCTAATGTTAAATTAAATTTTCCTAATGATGTAGTTATTAGAAAGAGTTATAACACTATAGAATTTGAAAGAAATACAGAAATAATAGATTCTTATGAAATAGAATTATCTAATTATGCTAAACTACCTAATGGTCATGTTCTAAGAATAGTAGAAGAAGATAGTGGTAACAGTAATTATATGACTAGATTATCTAGTAAAGAGTTAACACTACCTCTAAGAGTTAGAACTAGAGAATATGGTGATACCTTAGTAATAAAAAATGGTGGACATAAAAAATTAAAGAAAATATTTATAGATGAAAAAATACCTTTAAAAGAAAGAGATTTATGGCCTGTCGTAGTTGATAGTAAGAATCAAATAGTCTTTTTACCAGGTATTAAAAAAACCAAATATGATAAGAAAAAAGATGAATTCTATGATATAATACTGAAATATGAATAGTTAAAGGAGAGATAGTGTATTATGATGCAAAATAAAAAAGTAAAACAGGGATTACTTCCTTATGTATTTTTACTATTAATAATGCTTGGTGTTTTCTATTTTGTTACTATTGCTAATCAAAAGATTAATAATTTAACCTATAGTGAGTTTATGAAAGCCTTAGACTCTAGTGAAGTAACTGAACTTGAAGTAAAGCCAAGAGAAAGAGCTAGTATTTATGAAGTAAGTGGAAAACTAAAGAATTATGGAAAAAATGAAACATTCTATGTAAGACTTCCATTATCAGAACAAGTAATGAAAAAACTAGTAACTGCTAGTGATAAGTATAATTTTGAGTTTACTGCAGTAGCAGATCCAGAATCTAATTCTATAGTAATTTTTATTGCTAATTATTTACCAATGATATTAATTCTTGTAGTTGGTTTCTGGTTTATTAATAAGCAGATGGGTGGAAAGAATGGTTCATTTGATTTTGGTAAAAGTAAAGCTAAACTATCAAGTGATAAGAATAAAGTAACATTTAAAGATGTAGCAGGCTTAAAAGAAGAAAAAGAAGAAGTTAAAGAATTAATTGATTTCTTAAAGAATCCTAAGAAGTTCCAAAAATTAGGAGCAAGAATACCTAAAGGTGTCTTATTATACGGTCCTCCAGGAACTGGTAAAACATTACTTGCAAAAGCAGTAGCTGGAGAAGCAAACGTACCTTTTTACTATATAAGTGGTTCTGACTTTGTTGAATTATTTGTTGGTGTTGGTGCTAGTCGTGTTAGAGATATGTTCCAACAAGCTAAGAGAACTGCTCCTTGTCTAATATTTATTGATGAAATAGATGCTGTAGGACGTCAACGTGGTAGTGGTATTGGTGGAGGCCATGATGAAAGGGAACAAACATTAAATCAATTACTAACTGAAATGGATGGTTTTGGTGAAAATGAAGGTATTATCATTATAGCAGCTACCAATAGACCAGATGTCCTAGATCCTGCTTTACTTAGACCAGGAAGATTTGATAGACAAGTTACTGTTAATCTACCAGATGTTAAAGGAAGAGAAGAAATACTTAAAGTTCATGCTAGAAATAAGGTATTAGCTGATGGTGTTAATATAGAAGCACTTGCTAAGAGAACTCCAGGATATTCTGGTGCTGACTTAGAAAACCTATTAAATGAAGCTGCTCTTCTTGCTGTTAGAAGAAATAAAGAAGCAATTACTATGAGTGAAATAGATGAAGCTAGTGATAGAGTCCTAATGGGACCTGCTAAGTCTAGTAAAACACGTAGTGAAAATGACCGTAAACTAGTTGCCTACCATGAATCAGGTCATGCTGTAGTAGGAATTAAACTAAAAGGAGCTAACGATGTTCAAAAAGTAACAATTATTCCTCGTGGTTCTGCAGGTGGTTATAATATGATGATTCCTAGTGAAGAAAAGATTTGTTCTACTAAAACTGATTTGTTAGAACAAATTACTGGTCTACTTGCTGGACGTGTTGCTGAAGAAGTAGTATTTGGTGAGGTTACAACTGGAGCAGAAAATGATTTCTCAAAAGCTACAAAAATAGCAAGAGCTATGGTTACTGAATACGGAATGAGTGATTTAGGACCTATGCAATTAGAACAACAAGAAGGTAGTGTCTTCTTAGGAAGAGATTATAATAAATCAAGAAACTTCTCTAACGAAGTAGCTCATGAAATTGATACAGAAATGAGAAAAATAATTGATGAATGTTATAAGAAAGCTACTAAGATTATTAAAGATAATAGAGACTTATTAGAATTATTAGCAACAACCTTACTAGAGTATGAAACATTGACTAAAGAACAAATTGATTACTTAGTTGAAAATGGAAAGATGCCTAGTGAAGAAAAAGAAACAACTTATGAAAAAATGAGTCTAACTAAGTTAAAAGAAATAGCAAAAGAAAAAGGAATTAAAGGCTATTCTAAGATGGATAAAGAAGAAATAATAAAAGAACTTGAAAAATAGTTCTTTTTTTAGTAAAATATATACGAATTTTAACAAGGAGGGGAAAATTTATGAATAAGAAAGTAAAGGTAAACAAAAATATCAAAAAAGAAGCAGATGAATTTAAAAAATTTATAAGTAGAGGTTCAGTAGTTGAT
>CAKOYC010000012.1 GCA_934130265.1 uncultured Bacilli bacterium | reverse complement strand
AATTTATTCCTTGTAAAATATTATAAAAAGTTGTATAATAATGCTGCTTTTGAGGTGTAAATATGGCTAAAATTGAAAAAGATATAATGAAAAAAAGTTTAGATAAAATTCTAGATAATATAGTATTATTAGCAGATGAATTTGGCTTTAGGGAAGAAATCGATAAATTTATTCTAATGAATCTTCTTATTAGTTATGGTTATTTATCGAAAGATAAAAAAATTATATTTGATGATAATATATTATATACAGATTTGTATGATGATATTATATTTGAACTTGGTATAGTACCTATAACGGGTGCTGGTTGTTGTAGACATATCACTTCTTTAGCAAAACTGATACTTGATAGGTTTAAAATTGAAAATGATGTGGCTGCTGCTCTTGTAACAAATATTACGATAAACTCTAATGAAATATTACAAATTAGTGAATTGATAGGTCAAGAGTTAGAATGTAATCATGCCGTTAATGTAGCTAAACTAAATGGTAAGTATGTCGCTTTTGATTTGGCTTTTGACCAAATGGCTGACTTGTATAGTATAGATAAAAACCTATTAACTAGATTTTTTAGAGGTCAAAGGGTTAAGGGAAGCTATTTAATATATAATTATTCACCATTTTTTGAAGGAAGAAAAAATTTTGATAAGATTGAGCCATTTAGCATGGAAGAGCAAGAAAACTTTGTAAGAGAATGTAATAATATGGTATTAGTAGCTAGATCTAACCTTGATTTATTAAACGATTTTTATAGAGAAAATAAATCATATATGGATGAAATAGATGCTAATTATCAAAAAGTGTTAAGAAGGTGACAATAGGTTTATGGAAGAATATCTTAATAGTATTGAGTATTTTTCTTTGAGAAAAGATATTAATAGCATTGTAGATAATATTTCTAAACTTAGTAGAATTTTTAATTTTAATAGTGAATTAGAAAAAATTGAACTTATATCTATACTTTTAAGTAATGGTTACTTATCAGTTACTAAAAAATATAGATATAATTGTGATATACCTATGATTGGAAATCTAGACGATTTGGTGGTTGAAACTGGAGTAATACCTATTATTGGAGAGGGGTGTTGTAGACATACTGCAGCTTTAATAAAATTGATATTGGATAGAATGAAAATAAAGAATGAAGTTGCTTCTGCCAAGATAGGGATAGATGACTATGATATAGAAAAAATAAAATTATTTCTTGCAAGATTTCATCGGGTTGAAGGAAAGGCTAACCATTCTGTTAACTATTTAGATTTAAAAGAAATTGATGGTAAGATTATATTGGAAGTGCTAAATAATTCTCTTGGAAATAATATTTATGCAATAGATAATGGCTTTGCTGTTAAGTTTTTTACTAATCAAAGTGTATATAGCATTTATGACTATTCTATTTGGTATAAAGGGAAAATTGATTTTTATGATAGTATAGGTGTTGATTTAGACAAACAATATTATGTAAAAGAGAAGATGAGTAAAGCAAGAAAAAGTATTTCTGGTAATATGGATTTATTGGAGTGCTTTTATATGGAAAATTATGAGTGTATGAAAGATATAACTAATAATTATAAAAAGATATTAGTTAAAGAGAAAGGATGATATTATGTCTATGATGAAAGGTATAAGAATTGAACAAATTGAACAATATGAAAAGTATGTTGACAGTTATTTAGAACAGACTGAATATAAAAATATGGTGAGGGATCTCAATTGTATTTTTAATAGTATGATTAATTTATCTGATAAATTTAATTTTAATAAAGATATAGAAAAATTATTCCTTGCTTACACTCTTATTAATGTAGGATATTTTTCATCTAATACTAAATACCCCTATAATACCAACGTAGAAGAAATAGGGCTTAGTCTTAATCATGATAGAATTATTCCTCTTTCGTTAGTCCCTATTATGGGAAATGGTGGCTGTTGTAGACATACTGCCGCATTGTTAAGTCAGTCCTTAAATAGTTTTAATATTAAAAATGATATTGCTTTAGTTGATATTAGAAAAAGAGATGTAGAGATTTCTAGAATAAAGCATTTTCTCAGTGAATTTCATCAAAAAGAGTTACATGGTACTCATGTTATCAATTATGTTTCTATTGATAATAATGATTTCTTTGTTGAAGGTGGCAATGATGCAGCTCTTCTTAATTTCTATTATGGTGATGAAGGACTAGCTTTTCCTTTCTTCTTACCAGATGATTTAGTGACTAATTATTATTTACTTTGTAATTATTCTTTTTTGTATAATGAAAAGAAAGACTATGATAAAGTTAAGAAAGTTCCATTTGATAAACAATTAGAAATATTACATAATTATAAAAAAACAATTAAACTTATTAAAAATAATATTGATATAGTTATAGAATCATATAAGAGTAATATTCCTTATATGGCTGATATCAAAGATAATTATCAAAAAGTTTATACTAAAGAAGGGAAATTTAGAGAATGGTTGGAGAAATAAAAGTTAATTATAATTTAGAGTGTGAAAAGATACTTAATAGTCTTGATTTAAATAATAAGAAGACATTATTATTGCATGCTTGTTGTGCTCCATGCTCATCAGCTGTCTTAGAAAGAATAAGTAAGTACTTTAAAATTACCATTTTATTTTATAATCCTAATATAACAGATTACTCCGAATATCTTAAAAGAAAAGAGGAATTAAAAAGATTAATAAAAGAAGTAGGCTATGATATAGAAGTAATGGATTGTGATTATGATAAAGAAAAATTTATTTCTATGGCTTTAGGATTAGAGGATAAAAAAGAAGGGGATATTCGTTGCTATAAGTGTTATAAATTAAGACTTGAAAAGACATCTTTAGTGGCAAAAGAAAATAACTTTGATTATTTTACTACTACTTTATCAATTAGTCCTTATAAGAATAGTAAATGGTTAAATGAAATAGGAAAAGAGTTAAGTGATAAATATAAGGTTGATTATTTGTATGCTGATTTTAAAAAGAAAAATGGTTATAAAAGAAGCATAGAACTATCTAATATATACCATTTATATAGACAAGATTATTGTGGTTGTATTTATTCTAAAGTCGAAAGAGAATCTATTAAAGCCATTCAAGATCAAAAGGGGGAATAAAAGATTCATCACTTGTATCACCTTCTTGGATATAGGCATTTTTTACTCCTAAGTCTAGGGCATAATTAATAATATCATCATATTCTTCCTCACTTACTTTACTATTTAGAAAAGGAAAACTAGTATTAGTAGTAACTGGGGTATATTGATTCATGATACTAAGATAAATATTATCTTGGTATTTTTTGTATAGATAATTAATTATCTTTTTAGTATCATTTCCTTTAGTAGGTAGGACTAAACATCTTACGATGATACCCTTTGTCATTAAACCATTACTAGAAAATTTGTTTTTTGATACTTGTTTATACATCTCGTCAAGAGCGGTTGAAGCTACTTCAAAATAGTTTTTAACTTTTGATAAATCTTCTCCTAACTTATCATCAAAATATTTAAAATCAGTTAGATAAATATCTACATAGCCATCTAATAATTTAATAGTATCAACATTTTCATAACCACTAGTATTATAGACAATAGGAATAGTAAGACCATTTCTTCTTGCTAATTTAATAGCTTCAATAATACTTGGTACAAAGTGAGTAGGAGTTACTAGATTGATATTGTTAGCACCTTTTGATTGTAAGTCTAGCATTAGTTCACTTAATCTTTTAATAGAAATATTAATACCAAAGTTATTAACAGATATTTCTTTATTTTGACAGTAACAACATTTTAAATTACAACCACTAAAGAAGATAGTACCACTGCCATTACTACCAGAAATAGATGGTTCCTCAAAATAGTGTAGGGCACTTCTTGCTACTTTAATACTACTAGTATTGTTACAAACACCAGTAGTTATATTTCTATTGATATGACATTTTCTAGGACATAAATTGCAAGCATTATATAACTCATTCATCTAAATTCACCAAAAGTATCATACTATAAAGAGAAAAAAGTGTAAAGTTTGTTTAAAAAAAATTATTAATAGTATATAATAATGTATAGAAAGAAGTGATTAGTTATGAAATATTATTGCATCGGAATAAAAGGGACAGGAATGGCAACTCTTGCTTCAATGCTTTATGATATGGGAAATACTGTATCAGGCTATGATGATGCTAAAGATTATAAGTTTACTGAAAAAGGCTTAAAAGAGCGAGGTATAGAAATATTTTATGATTCTACTCATCCACTAGATAAAGATACAATTGTAACAGCTTCTAAAGCTTTTAGTGATGATCATAGAGAGATTAAAAGAATTAAAGAATTAGGTCTTACTTTTAAACCTTATAATGAAGTAGTAGGAGAAATAACAGCTAAATTTGATACCATTTCTGTTTGTGGAACTCATGGTAAGACAACTACTACATCACTACTTAAACATTTATTTGAATCTACTATTGGCTGTAATTATTTTATTGGTGATGGACAAGGTCATATTGATTTAAAGAATAAACTATTAGTTATTGAGTCAGATGAATTTAATAGACATTTCTTAGCTTATCATCCTAAAACAGCAGTTATTACTTGTGTGGAGTTAGAACATACGGAAATATATAAGGATTTAGCAGATACTATTGAAACATTTGAAAAGTTTGCTAATAAAGCAGAACTAGTAGTAGCTAATGGTGATGATAAGAATATAAGACAAATAAAGTTTAATAATAAAGTTATTTTCTATGGAGAAAATAGTGATAATGATTATATTATTAAAAATATTAAACTTGAAAGTGATGGCTCTCATTTTGATTTATATGAAAAAGATAAACTACTTTCTAATTTCTTTGTACCTTTATATGGACATCATATGGTGATGAATACTGCTGCTAGTATTATAGTTGCTTTACAAAATAATTTAACTGTAGAAGAGATAAAGAAATTATTAGAAAACTTTAAGAATGCTGCTAGACGTTTTGCTATTGAAGAGGTAAACGGTACTATTATAGTAGATGATTATGCTCATCATCCAACTGAGGTTAAAGTAACATTACAAGCAATTAGACAAAAATATCCTGATAAGAGGTTAACTGTTATCTTTAGACCTAATACTTATTCAAGAACATCAGCATTTAAAAATGAGTTTGCTAGTGCCTTAAGTGAAGCTGATAAAGTTTATTTAACCCCAATTAAGTGTGATAGAGAAAGAAAAGAAGATTATCCACCAATATCATCAGAAGATATAATTAAATTAATTCCAAATAGTGAATTAGTTGATGAAGAGTCTATTTCTAAAGTATTAAAAGATAAAGATGGAGTAGTGGCTTTTATGGGGTGTGCTACTGTAGCTCACTTGATTGATAACTTTAAAAAATTATTATAAAATTCGTGTTCTACGGATTTTTTCTTTACCTTTAAAAAATATTAAAAAATGTATTGACGAATATATGTTCTATAGAATATAATTAAAACATATCAGTCAAAAGAAAGGAAATGACCAATGAAGTTTAGTGATAATTTATATTATATAGTACCTAATAATTTAAAAGAAGTGATGCTTAAGAAGTTGTCTTTAGAAGATAAAATTTATGATATTCACTTTGATACCATGGAAAACTTTATAGAAAAGTATATCTGTAAGATTGATAAGAAAGCAGTAGAGTTTCTCTTAGAAGAAGGTGATAGTCTAGATATAATTAATTCATATCTTAAAGTATTGCCTAGTATTGATGTTAATAAAGAATATGACTCTTTAAAATTAAACTTTTTAAAAGAGAGAAAGAAGTTATTAATTAGTAATGACTTACTAATAGATATTAATGATTTAACTTATCTAAAAGATAAAGAAGTAATAGTAATGGGTTATCCTTTTATCGATAAATATCTTGAAGAAATATTAACTAAGATTAATGCTACTATAGTAATAGGAATAGATAAGTGTCCTATTGAAGAAATATATGAGTATAAGAGTAAGAAAGAAGAAATAGTAGCTCTTGCTAGAAGAATAAGGAGTTTGAATGAGAAAGGTGTTTCTTATTCAAAAATATTTATAGCTGGAAAAGATGATGATAGTAAGTTCTTAATAAATGATATATTTAAAGACTTTGATATTCCTTATAATGATGATGGGGTAAGTTTTTTAGCAACTATTATAGGTAAAAAGTATCTAGAAACCAAGGACTTAAGTCTCATTAAAGATAATGATTTGTTAAAAAAGATAATAAAAGTCCTAGAAGAAATGTTAGTATTTAAAGATAGTAAGTATTATGACTTATTATTAGAAGATAAATTAAGTAAGATAAAGATGCCTAATAAGAAAGAGATAGATGCTGTAACATTTTTAGAAGATGTTTTTGAAGTACCTTATTTACTTAGTGATGATGATTATTTATTTGTTATTTCCTTAGTGCAGAATAAATATCCAAAGATATATAAAGATGATGATTACTTATCAGATAAACAAAAGAATAGTCTTAAATTAATAAATAGTATGGAAAAGAATAAGAACAGTAAACTGGCATTTCTATATTCTTTAGGAACTATTAAAAATGTTACTTATAGTTATGCTTTAGCAACATTACAAGATGAATGGTTACCTTCTTCAATTCTTTCTGAATATAATGTTTTAGTTAAGACTGATGATTTATATAAAGTAGAATATAGTGATAAATATAATAAAAAATATCTAGGGGAGTTATTAGATAACTATTATATGTATGGAGAAAAAGGAAAAGATTTAGACTTGTTATTTCCTTATTATCATTTCTTTGACTATGAAAGTTATAACCATGATTTTTCTTCCTTTGCTATTCCTAAAGAAGAATTAATCTTATCATATTCTAGTATAGATGATTATGCTTTATGTCCATTTAAATATTACTTAAAGTATGTTTTAAAGCTTGATCAGTTTGAAGAAAGTTTTAGTCAGAAACTAGGAACTTTGTATCATGCTGTTTTAGCATCATCCTATAAAGATAACTTTGATTTTGAAAGTAGTTTTAATTATCAAAAAAATAAGTTAGACTGGGATAGTAAAGATGAATACTTTTTAAATAGATTAAGGGAAGAGTTAAAGTTAATTATCACTTGGAATAAGGAAATGGAAGCTCACTCCTTCCTAACTATACCATTACTTGAAAAAAGACTAGAATTATCTTTAGGTGATGATGTTAAAATAAAGGGATTCATTGATAAAATACTGTTAAGAGAAAAAAATGGTAAGACTTATTATGCTATTTTTGATTATAAGACAGGAAAGATTTCTTTTAATCTTGATTATTTAGATTATGGACTACATCTGCAGTTGCCAATCTATGCTTATTTATTAGAGAAGAGTAATAAAGACAAAGATATGGAGCTTGCAGGATTGTTTTATCAAATGTTATTAGTAAAAAATAATGATTTAGAAGAACGAAAGAAAAGCTTGAAAGTGTTTGGAATAGTAGCAGATGATATTACTACTTTAGAATTATTAGATGATGAATATGAAAATAGTAATTGGGTTAAGAATTTAGCAGTTACTAAAGCCGGAACTTTATCAAGATACTTAAAAACTATTACTAAGGAAGAAAAAGAAGAATTACTAAATAAGATAGAAGAGTTAATTTTATCTTTTGCTAAAGGTATTAGAAATTGTGACTATAGTATTAGTCCAAAGATAGAAAATAAAGTTAATGTAAGCTGTATGTATTGTCCATTTAAAACGGTTTGTTATCATGAGAAGAAAGATGAAATAATCATTGAGAAAAAAGAAAAGGAGGTAGAGATGGATGCCTAAATTTACAGAAGAACAACAAAGAGCAATTGACTTAGAAGGTGAAAATATCTTAGTAAGTGCTGGAGCAGGTAGTGGTAAAACAGCTGTTTTATCAGAACGTGTTTTAAGAAAAGTAATGGGAGGTGTTCCTGTTAATCAATTACTAATATTAACATTTACTAAGAAAGCAGCTAGTGAGATGAAAGAGCGAATTAGAAAGAAACTTAGAAAAGCTAATTTGACTCGTCAATTAGAACTGTTAGATAGTAGTTTTATCACTACCTTTGATGCTTATTCAATGGCTATTGTAAAAAAATATGCAGATAATTTAAATATTTCTAGTAATCTAGAAGTAATGGATGACGTTATTTTATCTTTAAAAGAAGATGAGATAATAGATGAAATATTTAAGGAATACTATGATAAGAAAGATATAAATTTTTATAAGTTTTTAGATGCTTTTACTTTTAAAGATGATAAGGAAATAAAGACTAAAATAAAGAAGATGGTAGCATCTCTTGATTTAGTTCTTGACTTAGATGATTATTTAGATTCCTATCTAGATAACTATTATAAAGAAGAAAATCTTAATGGCTATCTTAAAGAATATTTAAAGCTTATTATGGAAAAAGATAATTATTTAAAGAAACTAATTAATGATTTTTTAGGAATGATAGATGATAAATATTATAATAAAGTAATAGATATTACTAGTAATTATCTAGCTAGTACTGATTATAGTGAAATAAGGGAAGGCCTAAACTTTAAAATACCAAACCTACCAAAAGGTAGTGAAGAAGATGTTAAAAATCTAAAGAAAGAAATAAATAGTAAACAAGCTGAATTACTAGAATTGATGGTTTATCCAAAAGAAGAAGATTATATTAGCTCACTAAAAAACACTTACCCATATGTTTCTATGCTTTTAGAAATAATTAAGAAATTAAGAGCTAGAATATGGGAATATAAAACAAAAGAAAATGCTTACACCTTCTTAGATATTGAAAAATTAGCTATTAAATTAGTTAAAGAATTTGAAGAAGTACGAGAAGAGTTAAAGAATAGTTATCAAGAAATACTAATAGATGAGTATCAAGATACTAATGATATTCAAGAAACTTTTATTTCCTATATAGCTAAAAACAATGTCTATATGGTTGGCGATATAAAACAGTCAATTTATCGTTTTAGAAATGCTAACCCGATGTTATTTCAAGAAAAGTATGATAACTATAAAGTTCATAATGGTGGAACGGTAATAGACCTATCTAAAAACTTTAGAAGTAGAAGGGAAGTTATTAATACTATTAATGATTTATTCTGTCATATAATGGACCAAGAAATAGGAGGAGCTAATTACCTTGACGGTCATGCCATGATTTTTGGTAATTTAACTTATGAAAATAAAGCTTATGTAGAAGATAATTGTGATATGGAAATACTTTCTTACAGTACAGAAGATAAAGAATATGAAACAAGAGAAAAAGAAGCTTTTCTAATAGCTAGTGATATTAAAAAACAAATTGCTTCTAAAAGATTAGTATTTGATAAAGATAAGGAGATACTAAGAGAGGTGGATTATCAAGATATTGCAATATTACTAGATCGATCAACAGACTTTACTCTATATAAACAGATTTTTGAATATCTAGGAATACCAATTACTCTTTGGCAAAGTGAAAATGCTAAAGCTGCTTATGACTTAGAAATAGTTAAGAATTTATTCTTGTTAGGTAAAAAGATTTATTTACATGAGTTTGATACTACCTTTAAATTAGTTTATACTTCACTTGCCAGAAGCTTCTTATATAGTATGAAAGATGCTTTAATTTATCATGATTTAATGGATAATAACTATCAAAAAAGTAAGTTATATCAAGACTTTAAAGAATTAGTTAGTGACTATGAGATATTATCACCAATAACATACTTTAATAAGATATTAGAAATAACTGATTATACTAATAAATTAACAAAGATAGGAACTGTGGCTACTTACAGAGCTAGAATTGAATATTTTTATAAGATGATTAGTAATTTAGAAAAGAAGAATAAAACTTTATTAGAAGTAACTGATTATTTAGAAAGTTTATGTGATACCGATTTAGAGGTTAAACTATCATTATCAAAGAGTGATAGTAATAGTGTTAAAGTAATGACTATTCATACCTCTAAAGGACTTGAATATCCCTTATGCTACTTTGCTGGTTTTTCTAAGAAATTTAATGATTCAGATAATAAAGAGACAGTTTTCTTTGATAGAAATTATGGTATTGTTATACCTGATATAACAAAAGATTGTGATCTAATTACTAAAAAACTAGTAGTAGCTAAAAATAGACAGGAAGATATTAGTGAAAAAATAAGACTATTTTATGTAGCACTAACAAGAGCAAGAGAAAAAATAATAATTGTTATGCCAGAACAAGAAGAAGTAAAAGAAGTAGAAGATATTGTAGCTAAAGAAGAAAGGTTAAACTATCATTCCTTTATGGATATGATGAAGAGTGTATTATTAAAATTTAGCAATAATATTACAAATATTAAGGAAATAGAAAATATAAGTAAGGACTATTTAAATAGAAAAGAAATAGTTAAAGAAGCTAAAGGTGAAATGAAACCACTTTCATTTATAGACTCAAAATATAGTTTAGAAGAAGAAGAGACACTTCATTTTTCTAAAGAAACAGTAGAAAAGAAAACTATTAAAGAAATAGAGCTTATGGAATATGGAAGTCATATTCATGAATTGTTAGAAAAATGCGATATAGAAAATAAAGTTTTACCTACTAATATTACTTTAAAAGAAGAAAAACTACTTAATGACTTTTTAAATCAAGAGTTCTTTAAAATACATAATAATATGAAAGTCTATAAAGAATATGAATTTTTTGACTATGAAAATAATACTAGATTACATGGTAAGATAGACTTATTATTAGTAGGTAATAATAATGCTATAATTGTTGATTACAAGCTACAAAATACGCAGGATAGGGCTTATTTAAAACAATTAAATGGCTATAAAAAAGTTATTGGGAAAAAGTTAAGTATTCCTGTTACTTGTTATTTATACTCAATTATTGACGAAAAATTTATTAAAATTATATGATTTAGATTAAAAAAATACATATACTAAGTGTATAGTAATAGTTAAATTTGCCCATCTTGTTCGATAATGTTTGACAAATTGAGTACTTTGTAGTATAATATTAGCAACTTCAGAGGATAGGGGTTAACGAAGGGGGTTACGGCTATGGAGAAGTCATTTATATTTGAATATTTAGATGAAAATAACTTTAAGAAAAGAGAGCGTTCTGTTAGAAAGTATAATATGTTAGCATATAAAAAGTTAACATTTGAATACTATCCAACTATTCGTTCTGGAAAGTTTTTAGGTAAGAAAATTAGTGAAGATAAAACTGCTAAGACAGAAAGTTATGAACTTAAATTACCAACAGATGAATCTTTTGCTAAAGTACATGGAGAAATAATTGTTCATTATACTGTATATCTTGATAAAAAAGTAGTATTATTAACAAATATTACTCCAGAAGGTATTTTAGATGAAGGACATCGTGCTGAACTTTCTACTTATAAAGGTGTTATGATATCTAAGACAGATCCTGAAAGAGATATGTTTAAAATTAATCTTCTAAATATGTTAAATAAATAATTGTTCTCACTGTAAAGTGGGAATTTTTATTTTTATTTAATTGCCCCATTAAATTTCCTGTGCTATACTTTTGCTAGAGAGGATAGAAGTGATATGGAAGAAAAAGAATATCTAAGCGAGGAAAGATATCAAAAGAATAGAAAGCGTATAGTAGCAGGAGCTGTAATAATACTAATAATAGGATTGTTGTTAGGTGGCAGTTTAATAGCTATAGGACTTTTTAAACAAAGCAAGGTTAATGCCAATTATTCAGAAGCTAATAAAGAATCTTTATCAAAAAAATTAGAGATAGAAAAACAAAGTCTTATTAGTAGTAAGGAAAAAATAGAAGAAGAGATTAAACCAGTAGAAGATGAAATTAAAAGTTTAGAAAGAGAAAAATTTACAGGCTTTGATGATGCTTATTATCAAAGACAAGATAAAATAGAAGAACTAGAAAAGAGCATAAGTGAATCAAAGAAAAATATAAGTGCTATTGAAACAGCTTTAGGTGATAGTATGTCAGCTTGTGCTTTTGATACAACTGCTAATAATTCTTATACTAAAGAATACTGTTCAATTAAAAATAGTCTAGAAGATGCAAGTAGTTCTTTTAATAAAAAATTTGATTCCCATAACAGTATTCCATACTATATGTTTGGTGGCTTTATTATTGCTGCAAGTCTTATGATTTCAGTATCGATTTACACTTTTGCTAAAAGAAGAGAAATACTAGCTTTCTCTGCTCAACAAGTAATGCCAGTAGCAAAAGAGGGAATAGAGAAGATGACACCAACGGTTTCTAAAAGTGTAGAAGAAATTACAAGAAGTGTTAAAAAAGGCTTAAAAGACGATAAATAATCTAAAAATTGCAAAAAATTTTAGAAAATTGTTAAAATCTCTTGCCAAAATATCAAGTTTATTATATATTAATAGTGTTGTATGTCTCAGTAGCTCAGCTGGATAGAGCATCGCCCTTCTAAGGCGAGTGTCATGGGTTCGAATCCCCTCTGGGACACCATTATTGATAATTAACTAGAATGATATTTCTAGTTTTTTTGTTAGCTAGAATTTGATGAATAATAAGCAAATATTAAATAAAATTAAAAACTTATCTACTAATTTATAAAAAATTATTAATCATTTATTAAAAAATACTTTTTATTCTTTTAAAACATATAAATGTGCTATATAATAGTTATACAGGGAGGGTTATATGAGTGATTTAAAAAGAAAGTATGAAGAACTACAAAATCAAAGAGAAAAAACTATAGAAGAGTTGAACCAACTTAAGGAAGATGACAGGGTAAAAAGATACGTTGAATTACAAAGTAAAAATGAAACTTTATATAATGAACAAATTGCCTTGTATCAAGAATTAAAAAAAGAAGAATATAGTTCTTGCAATCATATATTAGTATACTCAGAGATAGATTATGATAGATATGAGGGACGTTCATATAAAAGATGTGGGTGTATAAAGTGTGGCTTAGACGGAAGTGTTTCTAGTCAAAGTAGAGAATATCTTTCATTTTCTCAAAAAATAATGTATGATTATCTTCGTAAAAATCATCTTAGAGGTAAGGAGACAAACATTACTTGTGATTTAGATCTAGCACATGCAATATATTCTAAAGTAAAAGAAGTGCATCCTGATATAGATGATGATACAGCTATTGGATATTTTGAAATAGCTCTAAATAATATAAGAAACACTAAAGTAAGTGAAGAAAGAAAAACTAATAGAGCAAAAAGATTATCACTAGGTCCTAAATTTAAAAATTGGAACGCTAGTGACGTACACCATGGATAAAAATGATTGTAATCTAAAAGTCTTGAACTATCAGGACTTTTTAGTTTAACAAAAAGTTGCTTGATTTGTTAGAAATTGAGTAATAAATCATTTATCTTTCGCAATACTTAACAATATTCCAATGGATGCTGTACTAATTAATAAACTACTACCGCCATAAGAAAGAAAGGGTAAAGTGACTCCAGTTACAGGAATCAGTCCAACAACCACTGCTAGATTCATTGAAGCTTGAAATAACATTTGAAAAGCTATACCAAATGACAAATATTTAGCAAATAGGTTTTTAGCATTCAAAGAAATCTTTAAGGAAAAATAGAATAGAAGAAAAAATAGAGTACAGACAAATATACAACCAACAACCCCAAACTCTTCACAGACAATAGAAAAGATAAAGTCTGTTTGTGGTTCAGGTAGATAAAAGTGCTTTTGTCTAGAATTTAAAAATCCTTGTCCAAGAAGTCCACCAGGACCAATGGCATACATTGATTGAATCATTTGAAAACCAGTTCCTAATGGATCTTTCCAGGGATTAATGAAAGAAGTTATTCTATTCATTCGATAAGGGGCAATAGCGATTAAAAGACAAGTACCAATAACCCCTAAAACAAAAGCTCCATAGAAAAATTTTATATCAAGGCCAGCAATAAATAAAAGTGCAATAATACTAACCATTAGGACAAGGCCAGTGCCAAGGTCTGGCTGTAACATAATAAGACCAAAAGCTAGAAAAGTAACACCAAGAATTGGTAATATACCTTTCTTTAAATCCTTTAGATACTTATCCGAATTATTTAAATATTTACTAGTAAAAATAATAAGACCAAGTTTAGCTGCTTCACTAGGTTGAATTCCAAAAGGACCAATTCCAAACCAACTTCTACTACCATTTCTAACACTTCCAATAAAAGGTACTAAAACTAAAATTAATAATAAAAAGCAAATACCTAAAATGATATTTGCCTTTTTGTAATAGATTTTATAATCTATCTTAGAAATAAAATTCATTAGTATAAGTCCTGCTACTGTAAATAATGCCTGTTGTTTCACATAGTGGAAACTATCATGAAACTTATATTCTGCCCAAATATTACTAGCAGAATAAATCATTACGAGTCCAAATATTAGTAAGAGTATTACGGTGATTAGTAAAGGCAAATCAAACCGTTTTTTCAAAAGAAAATTATCTCCTTTCTATAACCAAACTCCAAATAAAATACCTAACATAGCAAGAATAAGACCAAATGTACAGAATAATTTAACTATATCCGTTTCACTCCAACCAAGTTTTTCAAAATGATGATGAAGTGGAGTCATTAAAAATAACTTATGATGAAATAGTTTTACCCAAATAACTTGTAAAATAACTGATAATGTTTCAATTACAAATACTAAAGCTACGACAAGTAAAGTTAATTCTCGATGTGTTAAAATAGCAACTGCTCCCATAACACCACCTAAAGCTAAGCTTCCAGTGTCTCCCATAAATATTTTAGCAGGATGGGTATTGTAGACTAAAAAACCAATAAGTGAACCAACTAGTACTAAACAAAATATTCCAATATCTTCAAATCCAACCATGAATGAAATTAAAGCAAAAGCTATAAAAGCAATAGCTGATAAGCTACCAGCTAGCCCATCTAATCCATCCGTTAAATTAACTGCATTACTAGAACCAATTAAGATTAAAAGAATAAATAGACCATAGAGCCATTTCATTTCAATATCAATATGAAGTGTACCTACAACCCATGATGTCTGCCCTCCATTTTTCATATAGATATAGAAAAAAATAGTAGAAATAATAATTTGTCCAAATAGCTTTTGATAAGTTGTTAATCCTTCATTATTATGTTTTCTAAGTGATAAAAAGTCATCTAAGAAACCAATAATAGCAAAGCCACAAAATACTAATAAAACAATAGCTAAGTTATCGGTATAGGAGACCTTTCCTAAAAATAATAAAGCTAGCATAATAAGAACTGTTGGTAAGATAAAAATAATTCCACCCATCGTTGGAGTACCAGCTTTCTTTCTATGACTTTCTCCAACATAAACACTAATTGTTTGACCCACATGTAGCTTTTTTAGAATAGGTACTAAAATAAGACCTAGACAGACGCTAAATAAAAAGCCAATCATGACAGCAAAGACTGCCTTTGTTAATAATAACACTTTTT
>CAKOYC010000011.1 GCA_934130265.1 uncultured Bacilli bacterium | reverse complement strand
AATATACAGAAAAACTAATAAAGATATATCAAAATAAATTTCTAAGACTGTTATTAAATATTTATTTAAAGGTAAAAGCACCTTTTAGAAAAGAAAAAAAGACTACTAATGGAAGTAGTGATCAACTTAATGTAGCACTTCATGGGTGTGCATTAATATTCTCTAAAAAATACTATAAAAAGTATAATGACGTATTTTATAATGGAACATTTTTATTCCATGAAGAAGAATTTTTAGCACTAAGAGCCAAAGAAAATAACTTAGTTATGCTCTATAGTCCTAAGATAGAACTTTATCATAAAGAAGGAAGTTCGCTAGCAAAAAAATTTCAAAAGAAAAAATATGATTCATTAATATTTAGAAATAAAGAAATACTTAAATCATTAAAATTATTAGAAAAAGAAATGTTAAAACAGGAGGCAAAAGATTAGTATGAAAGATGGTATTACAGTAATTATTCCATGTTATAATGTAGAAAAATATTTAGATAGTTGTGTTCAATCTATTATAAATCAAACTTATAAGAATTTAGAAATTATTTTGGTTGATGATTGCTCAACTGATAATACTTGGAAGATAATAAAACAATATGAAAAAAAATATGAAAATATAAAAGCTTTGAAAAATGAAAAAAATAGTGGAGCAGGTTATTCCAGAAATAGAGCAGTGGAAATAGCTAGTAATCAATATATATCATTTATAGATAGTGATGATTATATTGAGTTAAACTTCTATGAAACAATGTTAAAACAAATGAAAAAAGAAAAAGCTGATGTTGTAGTTTGTGATATATTTGTACGCTATGATAATGTTGAAGGTACGGATACTAGAAATGTAGCTTGTATAAAACCAACAGATAAATATAGTTTTATAAATAATGGATTAGCAGCAAGTCCATGTAATAAAATTTTTAATAAAGACCAATTACTTAAATATAAATTTTTAGAAGGAACAATGAATGAAGATATTCCAACAGTTTTAGCAATATTAGTAACATCTTCTAAGATTGCTTATAATACTTCAACATATTACAATTATATTCAAAGAAAGTCTTCTGTTCAAAATGCTACTTTAAGTAATAAAAGATTCGATATTTTTAAAGCTTTAGATGCCCTAGAAGCAAGAATACCTAGAAATCAAAGGAATAAGAAGTATTGGGATGCAATTATTTATAATCAAATTATTATGTTCTTAATTTATGTTATTCCTAAAGAAAATGATTCTAAGAAAAGAAAACAATTTTTGAAAAGATTTAATGAACTAAGTTTAAAGTATGAAATAAGACAAAATCATTTATGGTGGGACTTTCTTGCTGCTCAAGGTAAAAAGCATAATATATATTATAGAGCACTATTAAAACTAACTTGTGAGAAACACTATACATTAGCTAATCTTCTTATCTCCTTTTATAAATGGTATAGTAAAAAAGTTAATAAATCTGTTATTAAAGAGAATATTACTATTGATGATATTATTTTCATGGCTAAGAAACAAAGTGAAATTGCTGAAGGGGAGTTTAAGCTTTCCGTAGTAGTACCAAACTATAATTATGAAAAATTTTTATATCAAAGAATTTATAGTATATTATATCAAAAAGAAAAAATATCAGAACTTATTATTTTAGATGATTGTTCTAAAGATAACAGTAGAGAGTTAATTGATGAAATAGTAGAAAAAACTAAAGATTATATAAATATTAAAAAAGTTTATAATGAAACCAATAGTGGTACTGCTTTTAAACAATGGGAAAAAGGATTTAAGGAAGCAACAGGTGATTATGTTTGGATAGCTGAAGCTGATGATTATTGTGATAATAAGTTTTTAAAAGCAGTACTTAAACCAATTAAAAACGATAATGATATTGTAATTTCTTATTGTGATACAGCTTTTATTGATAAGATGGGTAATGTGATTTTAAAAAGTATAAAACAAGAAATAGATATAATGCAAACAGGTCATTGGGATAGTGATTTTGTAAATGAAGGTTCTAAAGAAATAAATGATTATTCCTTCTTAAACTGTACCATTGCTAATGTTTCATCTGTTATCTTTAAAAACAATAATTATTCTAAATACTTTAAATTAGCAGGTAAATATAGACAATGTGGGGACTGGTTATTTTATGTTAAAGTAATGAACGATGGTAAAATATCTTATGTAGATAAGACATTTAATTACTATAGAGTACATGGTTCAAACGTTACTTCTTTAACTAAAAAACAAAAACACTTTGATGAAATAAAGTTAGTACATAATGAAATAGATAAAATGTATAAATTTGATAAAAAACAAAAGAGTGAGATAAATAAAAGATATAAGTTTTTAAGAAGGGTATGGAGTTTAGATGATGGAAAAGATAAGTAGTTTTATTAAAAAGAGGAGAGTTCTATTAATATTTCTTATCTTTTTTCTTCTCCTTTTACTTCAGTATCAATTCTTGTATCTTTATCATGATGATTATGGTTATGCCAGTTTGTCTTATGCTGTAGATATTGGAAACGAAGGACTACACTATGGAATAAGTGATATTTTAAGATTTTTATGGTTACATTACTTACATTGGGGTGGGAGAGTTACTAGTTTCTTTGTTGAATGTAGTCTATTAAGATTAGGACTTCCTATTTATAGGTTAGTTCAAAGTATAGTAGTAACATTAATATTTTATTTAATATATAAAATAGCTAAAGAAAACTCTAAGATAGAAGACTATAAGATAGCTATATTTACTGTTTCATTATACGGAATACTAGATTTAATGAATCTTCGAGATAGCTTCTTTTGGATTTCTGCCTCCGTTAATTATGTATTTCCAACCCTTTATTTTCTAGCTTTAGTAGTTTTTATGCGACAAGAAAAATACAATAATAAATTTATTTATTTCCTGCAGTTTCTTCTTGTGTTTTTAACAGCCTTTTCTCATGAACAAACTTCAGCAATGTTACTCTTTTATTTAATATTAACTTTAATTGAAGAAAAAGTTAAGAATAAAAAGATTAAAAAAGTTAGTATTATTAGATTTATAATTGCTCTAATTGGTTTTGCCTTATTACTATTTTGTCCAGGTAATAATGCTAGAAAAGCAACTTCACCAGAATTTTACAACTTAAGTATATTTAAAAAACTATTAGTAACTATACCAGATACAATAACAGGTGTTTTTAGTGAATATAATAATCAGTTTTTCTTACTTTTCTTTTTTGCTCTAGCAATAGTTTCTATTACTAATATTAAAAACATTAAAAATGTAAAAAATAAGATATTAAAGTATTTAATTATGTTATCAACTTTATCAAATATAGTAATAATTATCTTTAGTTTATTTATTAAAAATTATAACTATTTTACTTACTTTGCTTACTTATTTAATAATAATATTAAATACTTAGTTATAGTAGTTTTAATGTTACAACTACTGTTGATTATTTCTTCCTTTGTTATTTATTTTGGAAAGAAAGATGACTTCTATAGTAAATTATCATTATCAGCTTTTGCTTATATAACACCAATGTTTATTTCTTCATATTTTCCCGAAAGATCAGTGATTGGATTCCAATTAGTTATGTTTATAATAATAGTAAAAATTATCTTTACATATTTTGAAAAAGTAAAACTACCTTTTCTACTTAATACTGTTATAGTAGCAGTACTTATCTATTCGGTTACTAATTATACTTCTATAACTCTTGGATATTACAATAATAAGAAAGTTAATGATTATAATGATAAAGTACTTTTAAGTTCTAGTAAAAAAATTAAGAGTGGTAAAAATATTAAAGAAATAAAACTAAAAAAATTTAATAATATGTTTTATGCTATTGATCCACCTTATATAGAAGGATTTGAATATACTAAAGTTTGGATTAAAAAGTATTATGAAATACCACAAAAGGTAGAGTTGAATTATGAATAAGTTAATTAAATTATTTTATATAGTATTTGGATTATTATTTTGTTTCCTATTAATAAATATACCATTTAGGGAAATATCCACAATTTATAATATAAAAAGTTATATATTTGTTTTACTAAGTATTCCCTTATTAGCTATACTAATAGCATATTATAATTTAGTTAAGAAAAGAAAAAATAATATATTATTTATTATTATACCTATCTTATTACTTATTTCCTTGTCCCTATTTATAGTTTTTAACTTTGATGTACCTTTAGGGTGGGACTATGAGATAGTATTTGGACAAGCGAAGTGTTATGTAGAAAATTTATGTAAATTAAAAGATGCTGGAGTACCTGGTTATTTTCAATATTTTCCTAATAATATTTCCATTTTTATGGCGTTAGTTGGGGTAAATAAAATAGATAACTTATTAAGATTTCAGCAATCCTTATTATCAACTAAGTTAGCAAATTTCTTTTTCCTAATACTAACAGTTATATTTACCTTCTTATATGTAAAAAATAAGTTTGGTATTAAAAAAGCAGCCTTTTCCTTACTACTATTTATCCTATATGTTCCATTTTACTTGTATATTCCCGTATTTTATTCAGATACACTTTCTATTTTATTTGGACCATTATTACTTTATATTTCCCTTTATTTTGAAAGTGATAAAAAATATAAACGAATTATCTCTTATATATTATTTGCTATTTTTTCCTTTATCGGTTGTAAGATGAAGATGACTATTATATTTATTCCAATTAGTATAATAGTAGCACTTCTATTTAAAGGAATAAATAAAAAGAAACTTGTATTTTTACTTATATTCTTTTCTATTTTCTTATCACTTGGTAAAATATATAATCACTATATTTTTACTAAAGATATATTCTCTGTTAAATATAACAATTATGGAAGTGTTCCTTATACCCACTGGATTATGATGGGAATGGAAAATCCTAGTAAAAAGATAGAATCTAGAAATTCTTATGGTGGTTATAATGGAGATGATTATACTGTTACAGAAAGTTTTACCAACTCTAAAAAAGCAGGGGAATATAATATCAAAGAAATAAAAAGAAGATTAAATAAATACGGTATAGTTAACTATTTAACTTTCTTATCTAAAAAAGCAGTAAATGCTTGGGGAGATGGAAGCTTTTATGTTACTATTAAACTTGGTTGGAAAGATAAATATAATACCAAAGAATATCAAAAATATATGATTGGTAAAGATGATAATCATATTTTAATATACTTTTGTAGTGCTGTTCAGTATGTATTTATAATACTATTAGTTTATTCATTTATATATAGTTTAAAAAATAATACTGATGAACTCTTTACTATTCAATTAGCAATTAGTTTTCTCTTTGTATTCTTACTGTTTTGGGAAAATAGATCAAGATATTTATATAACTATATACCTTTATTCATTATTGTTATTACATATTGTATAGATAAATTTTCTATAAAACATAAGAAAATAAATAGTTTATAAATATAGGAGGCTTATATGGGAATAATTAGTTTTTTAAGTATATTAAGTTACTTTTTACTAGCTAATTTATCAACAGTGATTATAAGTAATAAAAAATTTGGTAAATGTTTACCACTTACTTTAATGAGTTTGGCATTCTTGTTATTCTTTAGTCAAATAACATTTAAAACTTTTAGTATAGGTTTTTATATAGGAATAGTTTATGCCTTATTATCAATTGTTTATCTTTTTTATAAACGAAAAGATAAGAAAATATTAAAAAAAGTAAAAGAAAACTATCTTACTCCAAGTTTTTATTCATTCATAGCTATTCTAATTCTAATTACTATTTTAGATTTTAATAGAACTTATAGTCATTGGGATGAATTTTCTCATTGGGGTGAGATGTTAAAAGAAATGATTAGAACAGATAAATTCTATTCTGCTACCACTTCTGTATTACAAGCTCATAAAGATTATCCTCCTATTTTACAGTTATTTGAACTATATGTTATAAAACTAGGAGGGGTATATAAAGAAAGTATTGCTATATTTTCCTTACATATATTAGAATTATCATTATTAATTTCCGTATTACCAGAAACAATTAAATTGAAGAAAAGAAATATTATTCTTAATTCATTCTTTATTTTCTTACTATTCTTCTTAACAACTATTGTTTTTGATTCTCATGAGATAGTTAATAGTATTTATAATGATTATTTAATGGCTTTATTAGTATCATATTCCTTATCTATTATCTTCTTTGATAAGAATAAGAAAAGTCTATTTACCTTAATTACTCTTTCTGTAGTTTCTTCTTTCTTACTTCTTACCAAACAAATAGGAATAACACTTTATTTAATGATTTTATTTTTCTACTTTGTAAGTTTATTCTTAGAAAAAGATAAAAAAGATGTTAAATTCTTTACTAAAGTATTTATAATATTAATACTAATACCACTTATTTTATTTAGTTATTGGAATAGTTATATTAAAACACTTGGAATAAAAGGGCAGTTCAATGCTTCTAATATTGAAATATCGCAAATATATAGTATTTATAGAGGATATAGTGGTAGAGAAGATCAAAAAGCTGCTGCAACTGGTTTTGTAAAAGCAATTAGAGATTATAATTTAACTACCTCTTATATATCGCTTTCTTATATTCAAGCTGTTATATTAGGACTATTCATTCTCTTCCTTATTTATAATAAAAATAAGAACTTAATAAATAAAAAAAATATGTATTTATTAATATGCACATTGTTAATAGGAGCTATTGGTTATGCTTTTGTTATGTGGTGTACCTATATATTTTGTTTTAAAGAAACAGAAGCAATTAATTTAGCATCATTTGATAGATATATGGCTACTTATGTATTAATTATTATGTATTTTGCTATAATGCTTTTACTTTATTGTTGTTATAAAAATAATAAGTTAAATATAATTGTTTATTTGGCTATAACACTATTCATACTAACAACACCTAAAAAACTAACTTACTTAACACCATTTATATTTAAAGAAAATAAAACTGCTTATGAAACTAATGCTCTTATTCTAAAAGAACAGGTAGAGGAGAATAAGAAAGTATTTATAATAGCAGAAGATACACAAGGAGAATATCAATATTTTGTTAAATATTATGCTAATCCAATAATTACTAATATGAAAGATTATAATTGGCCAACAGATGATGATACAGATTATAGAAAATATTATAATTCTATTAAAGATAAAATTAAAGATTATGACTACCTATATATAGCTACTATAAATGATAAGTTTAATGAAAAATATCAGTTTGTTTTCAAAAACGAAGTAAAAGAACATCAGTTATATAAAATAGAAAAGAATGATAAAGAATATAAGTTGATACTTATGAATGGAGATGAGAAAGATGAAAAATAATTCTAAAATAGCTGTTTTAATTCCTTGTTATAATGAAGCAAAAACAATAAAAAAAGTAGTAGAAGATTATAAGAAAGCTTTACCAAATGCAGATATATATGTTTATGATAATAATTCAACTGATCATACTGATGAGATAGCAAGAAAAGCAGGAGCTATTGTAAGATATGAATATCGTCAGGGAAAAGGTAATGTTATTAGAAGTATGTTTAAAGATATAGAAGCTGACTGTTACTTAATGATTGATGGAGATGATACATATCCTGCATCTAATGCTAAAGAAATGTGTGATTTAATTCTTGATAAAAAAGCTGATATGGTAATAGGTGATAGATTATCATCAACATATTTTACAGAAAATAAAAGACCATTCCATAACTTTGGTAATAGATTAGTAAGAGGATTAATTAACTTTCTATTTGAAAGTGATGTTCGTGATATTATGACAGGATATCGTGCTTTTAGTTATGAGTTTGTAAAGACTTTTCCAGTTTTATCTAAAGGATTTGAAATTGAAACAGAGATGACTATTCATGCTCTTGATAAAAATTTCTTATTAAAAGAAGTAAAAGTAGGGTATAGAGATAGACCAGCTGGAAGTGTATCAAAGCTTAATACTTATCGTGATGGTTTTAGAGTACTTAAAACTATTGGAAGACTATTTAAAGAGTATAAACCAACTATTTTCTTTAGTTTATTAAGCTTATTATTCTTAATTATTTCCTTTGCTTTTGGAATACCAGTATTTGCTGAATACTTTAAAACAGGATTAGTTCCAAGATATCCAACCTTGATATTTTCAGGCTTTATGTTAATGATTGCTATCATTCTATTTGCTTGTGGTCTTATCTTAGAAGTAGTGGTCAAAAAAAATAGACAGTTGTTTGAACTTGTACTTATTAATACAAAGAAGGAGTTAGATTATGAAAAGTAAAGATAAAATAGAAATATTTATAGAAAAGTTATTAAGATTATTTCATATTAAAGTGAGTAAGAAAGTAGAAAAACTATTAGTACAAATATTTAAATTTGTTATAGTTGGTGTAATAGCAACAGTGATTGATTTTGCTTTCCTTTATGTTTTTAAAGAGTTTTTCCATTTTCCAGTAATACTAGCTAATACCTTGTCATTTTGTATTTCTGTTATCTATAACTATACAGCTAGTGTTAAATGGGTATTTGATGTTAATAACGAAAAGAGTAAAAGGAAACAATTTATTGAATTTATTTCTTTTAGTATAGTTGGACTATTATTAAATGATTTGATTATGTGGATTTGTGTTGATAAGTTTAGTATATATTATCTACTTTCTAAGATAATAGCGACTGCTATTGTAATGGTATTTAACTTTATTACTAGAAAGATGTTTTTAGAGTAGACATCTTTTTTATTAGATCAAAAAAAGAAGGAGTAGTAAATTTCCTTCCTAATAATCTTTATTTGTGAATAATAGACCTAAGTCATAGAAACTACCATCTTTAGTAGCAGCAATAGTTGTTATATAACCACTACCATTTGAGGCATTAGCAATGTATAAATTAATTACATCTTTAGCAGTAGGTAATACACCTTTGATAACAAAATTATCATTAGTATAGTTCATTACCTGATATATATTACCTTGAGTATCTTGTTTCCAAATGAATATTGGCATATAACTAACAGTATTATCTTCCATTAAAAAGAATAGAGTGATACCAGTAGCATCTTGACCAACATCTCCAATATAGGCTGATTTAACTTTACTAGTGAAACCAGTTATTTGATAAGTTTGAACAGTACCTATATAAGTACTTGCTCCACTGATTGGTCCAAAAGTAGCCCAATCAATATTTAGAGTAACACTCATTTTATCTTGATTAATACTCATTGAAAGACCATATTTACTTGCTGGAGCTTCACTTTGATTACTATAAGTATTAGTACTGTTATTTAAACATTTACTAAGATCAAGTGGCTTGATAGTATCTTCTTCTTTAGTAGTATTATCATCTTTATCCTTTTTATCAGTTTTAGTAGTATCCTTCTTATTAGATTCAGTCTTTTCTTCCTTATTTGTAAAGATAATACCTTTATCACTTAGAATATAAGTTGATAGACCAACAATAACTAATACTAAGATAATAATAATGATAACTGGACCTTTACTTTTCTTCTCTTTAATAGTAATGTTTCCATTCATCTTCTGTTTCTCCTTTCTATAATAAGTATAGCATCTAGCTAAGAAACAAACAATTTAGAATCAACTAGTTCTTTTCTTTTTGAGTAAAAAACTGTATAATAAGAAACGAAAGGAATTGAGGAAGATGGATAAGTTAACAAAAGAAGAAGTAGATCATATTGCACATCTAGCTCGTATTGGAATGAGCGATAGTGAAAGAGAAATTTTTCAGGTAGAGTTAAAGAAATTATTAGATGAAGTTAAAAAAATTGTTGATATAAAAGGTTATGATGATGAGTTGATGTTTACTCCTAGTTCTAATAAAGCTAAGCTAAGAGAAGATGAAGTAGGAGAAATGATAAGTGCTAAAGAAGCTTTAGCTAATGCTCCAGCTAAGAATGGAAATTTTGTGGAAGTGCCGGTGATGATTAATGAATAGATATTTAGATTTAAGTTTAGAAGAGATTCACTCTTTATTAGTAGATAAAAAGATAACACCAGTAGATCTTGTTAAGGAGTCACTTGCAAGAATTGAAGAGAATAAAGATTTGAATGCTTTTATTACTATAAATGATAAAGCAGTGGAAGAAGCTAGTAATTTAGGAGAAGTAGATAAAGATAATTTATTCTTTGGTATTCCTATTGCTATTAAAGATAATATTATGACTAAAGATTTAAGGACTACTTGTGCATCTAAAATGCTTTCTGATTTTGTTCCTATTTATGATGCTACTGTTATCAAAAAAATAAAAGATGCTAAAATGATTATTGTTGGAAAGACTAATATGGATGAGTTTGCTATGGGTTCAACTAGTAGAACCAGTTATTTTGGAGCACCTAAGAATCCTGTTGATAAAACCTTAATAGCTGGAGGATCATCTGGTGGAAGTGCAGCTTGTGTTGCTAGTAATGAAACATTCTTAGCTCTTGGAAGTGATACAGGGGGAAGTATTAGACAACCTGCAAGTTACACAGGAATAGTAGGAATGAAACCAACTTATGGAAGAATTTCTCGTTATGGATTAGTTGCTTTTGCATCAAGCTTAGACCAAATAGGACCAATGACTAGAAATGTTATAGAAAATGCTAAGTTATTAAATGTTTTAGTAGGGGAAGATAATAAAGACTTAACTAGTGTTAAGAAAGAAAAAGAAGATTTTGCAAGAAAGATAGATACATCCGTTAAAGGCTTAAGAGTAGCTGTTCCTAATTATTTTATGAGTGATATAGTATCAAATGAGATAAGAGAAGGAATTAAGAATGTTATTAAATTCTTAGAAGAAAATGGTGTAGTAGTTGATTATATTGATATGAAATATCTTGATCAAGCAGTAACCTTATATCAAGTAATTGCTATGGGAGAAGCAAGTAGTAACTTAGCTCGTTTTGATGGCGTAAGATATGGCTATAGAACAGAAAACTATAATAATTTAGAAGAGATGTACTTAAAAACTAGACAAGAAGGTTTTGGTAGAGAAGTTAAACGTCGTATTATGGTAGGAAGTTACTTATTAAGTGGGGCTAATGCTAAAATATATTATGATAAGGCTTTATCTATTCGTGATGATATTAAGAAAGAATTTGATAAGGTATTTACAAACTATGACTTAGTAATTGGACCAGTAACTACTACTACCGCTTATAGATTAGATAGTGATATGTCTGACCCAATGAAATCATTCTTAGATGATGTATTAGTAATACCAGTTAATATGGCAGGTCTACCTGGATTATCTCTTCCAGTAGCACCTAAGTCTAGTAAACCATATGGACTACATATCATTGGTAACAGTTTTGATGAAGCAACAATCTATCAATTAGCATCCTTTATAGAAAGAGGGTATCAAAGATGAGTGAATATAAAGCAACAATTGGTATTGAAGTACATGTAGAAGTAAAGAGTAATACTAAATTATTTTCAGATAGTAAAAATACTTATGGAATGCCTACTAATACTTGTGTTAATCCAGTTGATTTGGGTTATCCTGGAACTCTTCCTACCTTAAATAAAGAAATAGTAAGACAAGGTATTAAAGCATGTCACGTCTTACACTGTGACATTTCTAAAGTAATGCATTTTGATCGTAAGAACTATTTTTATCCAGATAATCCTAAGAACTATCAGATAACTCAGAATAGAACGCCAATTGGTAGAAATGGTTATGTAGAAATAGAAGTCGATGGTAAGAAGAAAAAAATAGAAATAGAAGAGATGCATATCGAAGAAGATACTTGTAAGAGTGCCCATCGAGGAGACATTAGTTTACTAGACTTTAATAGAGCAGGGGTACCATTAATTGAAATAGTAACAAAACCTTGTATTAATAGTAGTATAGAAGCGATGAAATACTTAGAAAAATTAAAAGAGATACTTTTCTATGCTGATATATCAGACTGTAAGATGGAAGAAGGAAGTATGAGATGTGATGCCAATGTATCTATTTCTAATACTGATGAGCTAGGGGTTAAAACAGAGATTAAGAATATTGGATCTATTCATAATGTCGGACTTAGTATAGATAAAGAAATTATAAGACATAAAGAATTACTTGCTAAGGGTGAAACTTTAAGGGAAGAGACAAGAAGATTTGATAGTAAGAAAAATGATACTATCTTAATGCGTGTTAAAGAAACTGGTAATGATTATCGTTATTTTCCAGAACCTGATATTCCCTATCTTTATTTAACTGATGAAATGATTAATTCTTCAATTGAAGAAATTCCACTACTTCCTGATGAGTTAAGAAACTTATATAAAGAAAAAGGTATTAAAGAAAATCAAATAGAGAAGATTATTTCTAATCGAAGTTTTTCATCATTCTTTACACCTTTACTTAATGAAAAAACTAATTATCAAGTAGCAGCTAACTTATTACTAGGTGATATAGCATCATACTTAAATAGAACTAGAAAAGAGTTAAGTGATACTACTATTACTACTAATAGATTAATTATGTTAATTGACCAAATAGATAATGGTAGTTTATCTATGAATAATATTAAAGACTTAATTGATATGTTCTTAGAAGAAGATAAATCAATTGAGGAAATTATGAGGGAGAAAAATATTCAAAATATAAAAGATGACTCTTTGATAAAAGATATTATCAAGAAAGTAATTGATAATAATACGGAAAGTGTAAATGACTATAAGAGTGGTCATGATAGAGCTTTGAAGTACTTAATGGGACAAGTGATGAAAGAATCTAAAGGACAGGTTAATCCTGCTCTTGCTAATAAATTATTAAAAGAGGAACTTGATAAATAAAAGTGCTATTATGTGATAGTGCTTTTTTTCTATATTTTATTTAAAAATCAGCGATTAACCGAAAAAAAATCAGCAACTAACCGAAAAAAAATCAGCAACTAACCGAAAAAAAATCAGCGATTAACCGAAAATGTTTGATTATTTTTTAAAAAGTGAATATAATAATAAGCATAAGGAGGAAATTTGATGAAAGAATATAGAGCAAGAATTGCTGATAAAATACTTGAAAAAAAGTTAAAAGGTAAGGGAGCTGTCTTGATAGAAGGTCCAAAGTGGTGTGGAAAAACAACTACAGCTGAGCAAATATCTAAGAGTGTTTTGTATATGGCTAAACCTGAAGATAAAGAACAAAATGTAATGTTAGCAGATATTAATCCAAGTCTATTATTAAATGGTGATGTTCCAAGATTGATAGATGAGTGGCAATTAGCACCAAAATTGTGGGATGCTGTTAGATTTGAAGTTGACCATAGAGGCGAAGAGGGACAATTTATTTTAACTGGATCGGCTGTACCCACTAATATGGATAGTGTGAGTCATACAGGTACTGGAAGGTTTTCTTGGTTAACAATGAGACCTATGTCCTTATTTGAATCAGGAGAATCAAATGGTGAAATAAGTTTAAAAGAATTATTTTTAAATCCAAATAAAATAAGTGCATTAAATTCTTTGTCACTAGAAGATATTGCTTTTTTATGTTGTAGGGGTGGTTGGCCAAGAAGTGTTTTTATGGAAAGAGATATTGCTTTAGAACAAGCCTATGATTATTATGATGCAGTAATAAATTCTGATATTTCAAGAGTTGATGGTATTAGTCGTTCACCAGAAAGAGCAAGGAATTTAATGAGAAGCTATTCTAGAAATATTGGAACTCAAGCGAATAATGAAACACTTAGGAAAGATATGATAAAAAATGATTCTACATCTTTAGATACAGATACTGTTCTTTCTTATGTGAATGCTCTAAAAAGAATTTTTGTAGTAGAAGAAAGTCCTGCCTGGAATCCTAATTTACGAAGTAAGATTGCTACAAGGACTTCAGACACAAGATATTTTGTTGACCCTTCAATAGGAGTTGCAGCATTAGGAATGGGACCAAATGATTTGATTAATGATTTAAAAACTTTTGGATTAATGTTTGAATCACTATGTATAAGAGATTTAAGAGTATATGCTGAAGCTAATAATGGAAAAGTGTATCATTATAGAGATTCCTCCGATTTAGAGTGTGATGCTGTAGTTCACTTAAGAGATGGCTCTTATGGACTAATAGAAATAAAACTAGGTGGCGATAAGTTGATTCAAGAAGGAGCAGAAAACCTAATAAAGCTTTATGATAAGATAGATACTGAGGCAATGAAAAATCCATCGTTTATGATGGTTCTAACTGCAACTGGTAATTATGCTTATAAAAGAGAAGATGGGGTTTTTGTTGTTCCTATCGGATGCTTAAAAGATTAAAAAAATATATATGCTTTGCAAAAAAATGTGTTTTACATAAAAAGATTGCATTCTATTGCAAAAAAATAATATGTTATTATTAATTTAGATGATTGCTATAATAGAAAAATTTGAATATTTGAAAAAATTAAAAAATGTGGTATAAAAGATGACTATATAATTATGTTAATTACAAAATATAAGAAAAATTAATGTTCTTGATTGGCTACTTGGGGAAGAAAAGTAATTTAGCACTAACTTGGTTTAGTGTTTTTTTCTTGATTATTTTTAGTTTTTGTATATAATATATAGCATCTAAAGGGGGGATACTAGATATGAGTAGTGATAAACTATCAGAATTAAATAAGAAATCATTGGATGAATACTTTGACTATCTTAATAAACAACAACTATACTATCGTGATAGTCTTTCTCTTCAAGAGTTTGTTACTTTTGGTATAGAAATAGAATATGAGAAATTTAAGAGGGAAAAAGTAGATAATTACACTATAAGAACACTTAAAAAATGGCATTCAAAAGATGATAGTACTTTAAGAATGGGAGGAGAAGTTACTTCCCCAATATTAACTGATTCCCTTACTACTTGGAAAGAATTAAGAAAGATATGTAATTATTTAAGGAAAAATAAAGTTTATACTAAAGGAAATGCTGGTGGACATATTCATGTAGGAAGTCACATAATGAATGCTGATTTAGAAGCATGGAGATGTTTTCTTAAAACTTATATGATATATGAAAATGAACTTGTCTATTTTTTAAATGGAGAAGATAAGCTAGCTAGAAAAAGTGCCTCTGAGTATGCTAAATTAGTTAGTTCTACTTATTATAAACGACTTGATGATATTAATGAAGCAAGGGATTTAAAAGAATTATATTATGCAATTATATTATCTAAGAAAAACGCTTTATCCTTTTATTATACTAAACTTAAAAGTACTCATCGTGATGTATATAATACCGTAGAATTTAGAAGCCCTAATAGTAGTGTTAATGAACTGATTTGGCAAAACAATGTTAATACGGTTACTAAACTGATGTTAGCAGCAAGGAATAAAAAGATAGATGAAGACTTTTTAGATTATAAACTAGAAAAAGAACCAGATAAATTTGCTTTATTACCTAAAGCTTTAGAATTAACAGATATAATATTTGATAATGATTTAGATAAGATGTATTTCTTAAAACAATATAAAAAAGACTTTTCTTTTATAGAAGAGAAGAAGAAAAAAACTAAAGTAATGTCATCTAACCTTTTGTAGTAAGGAGTCCATCACCTCTAAGGTGGGGGATGAATTACGTTTAC
>CAKOYC010000010.1 GCA_934130265.1 uncultured Bacilli bacterium | reverse complement strand
ATCTTTTACGTGTGCCGTGCATGGCATATAACTAGGTGGTGAAAGTCCACTATACGCGTTGGTATCTACGTAGTATTAGAGAAACGCAAAGCATCAATCGTGAGGTTGGGGCTGAAGGAAGCGTGAAACAAAATCGTGGCTCAACGAATAGGAACTTGATACAAAGGCTGTATAAATGGATAAGGTTACGTAACAAACTAAAGTCCAAAAGATACACGTAAATTTATATAGTAAATCAAGTGAGTAAACGAGGAAAGTTGTATGTCTTACCGCGGGAGGTCTTGCAAACAGTTAAGGAGAACCCTATTAAGAAAACTGGTCGAAAAAGGTTTATTACAAGAAGTCAGCCGAGGTCATAGTACTAGTGAAAACTAGGAAGGACTGAACAATTTGTAGTGTTTAAGTACACTAAAATTACGTTAATTATTAATCAGAATAAATAAAAGAAAAAGTAGTAAGCGTATCTTATGAAGAAAACCTCAAAGGAGATAATAATTAATGTTGAAATTAGAAAGGAAAGAACGAGTATGGAATTACTAGAGAAAGTGCTTAGTGATAATAACATTAAGAATGCTATTGAAAAAGTCGTATCTAACAAAGGAACAAGTGGAATCGATGGGATGAAAGTAGAAGAATTATATTCATACTTTTATGAACATGGTGAAGAACTAAAAGAACAAATTAGAACTAGAAAGTATAAGCCAAGTCCAGTGAGAAGAGTTTATATTCCAAAAGAAAATGGAGATAAACGTAGTCTAGGAATACCAGTTGTAGTAGACAGAGTTATACAACAAGCAATAGTACAAGTATTAAGTCCTATCTATGAAAAACAATTTAGTGAAAATAGTTATGGTTTTAGACCTGGACGCTCATGTGAAATGGCTATAGTAAAATTACTAGAGTATTTTAATGATGGGTATACCTGGATAGTAGATATCGATTTAGAGAAATTCTTTGATACTGTATGTCATGACAAACTAATAGCAATAATAATGAAAACAATACATGACGGTGAGTTAGTGTCACTAATAAGAAAATATCTAGTAAGTGGAGTAATGGAAAATGGAGTAGTTAGTCCAACAAAAGTTGGTACACCTCAGGGTGGAAATTTATCCCCATTACTATCTAATATCATGTTAAATGAATTAGATAAAGAACTTGAAAAACGTGGTTTAAGATTTACAAGATATGCAGATGATTGCATAATTGTAGTAAAATCAGAAAAAGCAGCAAATCGAGTTATGGAAACTATAACAAGATTTATTGAAAAGAAACTAGGGCTAAAAGTTAATGCAACCAAAAGTAAGGTGGCTAGACCTAACCAGATAAAATATTTGGGCTTTGGTTTCTATACTACTAAGACAGGAATAATAAAGCCTAAGCCACATCTTAAATCTATTCAAAAGTTTAAAAGGAAATTAAAACAATTAACAGATCGTAGTTGGAGCATTTCTTTGAAAGATAGAATTATAAAATTAAATCAAGTTATAAGAGGGTGGATAAATTATTTTAGAATAGCTGATATGAAATCAGTTATGACTAGTATAGGCCAACATTTAAAAAGAAGAATAAGATGTATCATCTGGAAACAATGGAAAACTTGTAAACATAGAAACGAATGTTTATTGAAGCTTGGAATATCAAAAGAGAAAGCCAAAAGAACAGCATATAGTAGAGCAAGTTATTGGCATAACTCGAAGTCTATTGTACTTCATGTGGCAATATCTAGTGAAAAGCTTAAAAGAAAAGGCCTAGTGATGCCACTAGACCATTACTTAAAAGTACATACTGAAATATAAATTGAACCGCCGTATACCGAACGGTACGTACGGTGGTGTGAGAGGGACAAATTTACAAATTATTGTAAATTTTCTCTACTCGATTGTTTATCACTTATTTGTTTTTTAATAATCTCTAACATCTCTTGTTTTAATTTATCATCAGCTCCTTGCCAAATAAGTTCTAGAAAGACACCCATACCAGGTAATGTTTCTTCATCATTTTCAGCAATTGATTCATCTATTGCTCTTTTAAGCTCATCAAAATCATCACCTTTAAAATTATTAATAATATGGTTTCTTATACTTAAATCCATTTTTTATCATCTCCTAGACATATTTTTACCAAAATAATGAATATTATACTAAAAAAGCTTTTGCTTTTAAAAAAATTAAGTTATACTTAAGATGTAAGGAGGAGATAAAGATGCCAGTATGGTTAATTGTAGTTATCGTTATCGTTGTTATTATTGCTCTATGGTTTATTGGTACATATAATTCATTAGTAGGGCTAAGAAATAGAGTAAAAGATCAATGGAGTCAAATCGATGTTCAATTAAAAAGAAGAGCTGATCTTATTCCTAATTTAGTAGAAACAGTAAAAGGATATGCAAAACATGAGAAAAGTACTTTCGAAGATGTTGTAAAAGCAAGAAATGCTGTAGCAAATGCTTCTACTAAGGAAGAAGAAATGAAAGCAAATGGAGAATTATCTGGAGTATTAAACAGATTATTTGCTTTAGCTGAAGCTTATCCAGAATTAAAAGCTAATGAAAACTTTGTAAGTTTACAAAATGACTTAAAAGAAAGTGAAGATAAGATTAGCATGATGAGACAATTTTATAATGATACAGTACTTTCTTATAATAATAAAGTACAAACTATACCAAGTAATATAGTTGCTAATCTTTGTCATTTTAAAGAAGAGACATTCTTCAAAGTAGATGAAAAAGATAGAGAAACACCAAAAGTATCATTTGAATAGACTTGCTAACTTATGCAAGTCTTTTTAGGAGGAGAATAAATGAAAAAACGATATTTACTTATTATTATCGCTTGTTTCTTTTTACTTAATCCACAACAGGTGAGAGCAGTTGAAACGACTAAGAAATTCTATAGCAATATTGATATAGAAACAGATGGTAGTGTTAAAGTCAAGGAGTTGTTTGAACTTAGTGGTAGTTATAATGGATTAAGAAGAATTATAAATTATCGAAATAGTAATGCTAAAGAGTTTAGCGGTAGTGTTAGTGATTTAGAGGGTAGTAGTATTTATAATGGAAGTGGTATTACTGATTTACATGTATCAAGTGTTAGTAATAGTAACTTAACTTTTAATAGTTTAAATGAGGTGGTAAATTACTTTACTTTAGTTAATTATGCTAATAAAGGAGAAAGTGGAGTTTATACAAGAGAAGATACCAATAATGGCGTAAGTCTACTTGTTTACAATCCATCATCTAAAAATGAAGCTTTCTATCTTTCTTATACGATTCCTAATGTCATTGTAGTACATAATGATATAGCAGAATATGCTTTTAATATCTTTGGTAGCGAGTATGAAGAAAACATTAAAGACTTTAGGGTACAAGTTAATTTACCAGGCGAAGATAGTGACTTTAGAGCTTGGTTACATGGACCCCTTAATGGTTATATGGATAGAATTGATAATAAAACAGCAGTAGCTACTTCAGATTTTGTTGGAGCTTATAATCCAGTAAGTATTAGAATCCTATTTAATAAAGATTTAGTACCTAATGCGACTAAGTTTAGTGGAATGACTGCTAAAGAAGATATTATTAAATATCAAACTAAACTTGCCGATGAAGCTAATGCTACTAGAGAAAAAATAGCAAGAGAAAATAACACTGTTAAAATTATAACTGTAATTTGGTATGTAGTTACTTTACTACTTTCTATACTAACGATTAAGAAAACAAAAGACTCTAAGAAAACTGATTTTGCCATGGAGTATTATCGTGATTTTCCAGGGGACTATGGACCAGAAGTATTAGAGTATCTTTTATCTAAAAATGTAACGGAAAAGAGTTTATCTGCTACTATTTTAAATCTTATTTATAAAAAAGCTTTAAAAGTAGAACCTACTGATATGGATAAGAAAAACTATCGACTTATTTTTCAAAAAGATAGCAATGTAGTACTAACTAAAGCTGAAGAAGTAGCTAAAAAGATGTTTATTGATAGAATAGGAAATGGGGAAAGTGTTGAACTTTCTAAGATTAAATCATATTGTTCTAAAGAATATAATGCTAGAAATATTATGAATCTTTATAATGATTTTGTTAAAGAAGGAGTAAATCTTGGAAAAGCGGAAGGCTATTATGATAAAATGCCTAAAGTACAAGTTATTGCCATTATAGTATCTTTATTAGGATTTTTAATAATGCTTTTAGGAATACAATTAGAAGTTGATTTCTTACCAGCTATAATAGCAGGAATAATTGGTTTAATTAATATGATAATTTTAGCTTTTCAAAAAACCTATACTAAAAAAGGAGCCAAGGAATATAAGATGTGGATGGCTCATAAGAAATTCTTAGAAGACTTTTCAAGATTTGATGAAAAAGAATTATTAGAAGTGCCTTTCTGGGATAAATATTTAGTATATGCTACTGTATTAGGTTGTGCTGATAAGTTATCTAAACAGATGAAGATAAAAATGGCTGCTATGAGTGAAAATGGTACTAATCCATATCCATACTATATGTATAATAATGACTTTACATATATAGGCTATGCAGTAAGTAATAGTATTTCAAATTCAGTAAATCAAGCTATATCTTCATCAAGAAGTTCAATAGCAGCTTCAAGCTCATCTTCAGGTGATGGATTCTCTGGTGGATCAATCGGTGGAGGTGGAAGCTTCGGTGGAGGCGGAGGTGGGGGAAGATTTTAATCTTCCTTACTTTTTTTGAAAAAACTGTACATATTGTACGAAATTTATATTAATTTGATATTCTAATAGAAGATTTTATCCTTACTATAAAACCTTTTAGAAAAGAAAATAAACAAGCTAAGACAATGGTTTGGTCAAGAATTAGAAATATATTAAATATAGCATAGAATCTATTAAAGATTAAAAATGATGATATTTTATTCATTACTAACATATAAGGATAGTCATAGTATTTACTAAGTAGTAAGGAAGGTAGTAGGGCTATTAGAAAATATTCTAAGATAATAATTAATAATGAGAAGAGAAATCCTAATAGATATGCTTTTCTCATTTTTTTAGTTTTATCAGTAGCAAAGATACTAAATAAAAGAAAAGGTAGATAGGTATAACTACTAAATAGTAAGGCTCCTTTAATAATACTAGTAGAATTAAAACTACTAGATAAATAAGCTATATCAAGGGAGTGAGTAGCACCTGATATTTGAATTACAAATAAAATAATAAAGATTATTAAAGAGATGAAGGCAAGATGGGCTATTTGATCTAGTTCTCTTTTAGAAATTAATAAGGAAGTCAAGATAAGTAAAATAATTAAATAAAAAATATTACATTCTCTTAAGAAGTTCCTATTAATAAAGATAGCTGTATCTTTTAAAAGAATAATAGTAAAGATAATAATAACTGGTATTAATAAATAACTAGGATTAATCTTTTTATAGATAATATTTTTAGTAATAGTAAATAAAAGTACATCAATAATAATTCCTAGTAAACAAGCAATTAAAGTATCATTACCACTTATCCTTATTATATTATGTCCATATAAGAGAAAGAAAAAGTGGGTAAAGAAGAAAGCTAGACTAAAGATATATAACTGATTATTTTTATTCTTGATCATAATTATCTTCTCCTATCTTTATTTTAATATTAATTTTTTTATTAGGATTAATTAAAGTTGTCTTGATATTGTTATCTTTCTGATATGTTAGAAATTCATTAATCTCTTTTTTGAATAACTTTTTAATAGAATTTATTAACTTCTTACTATTATTAATATCACTAGAAGATATATCCATTGCTATAGTAACAGTATCTTTTATTAACATAGACTTAACATTATTAAATTCTATTTCATAAGACTTATTATCAATAGTTATTTCTTGATGAAAAGATGTTAACTTATTATTTAAAAGATAATTAATCTTTGCCTGTTTAGCATCTATTAAAATATTCTTTTGATAAACTTCCAATCCAGTGGTTGTTAAACCCTTATCTAAAGAAATAATGGGAAGAGTACTTTCTCTTTTTTTATTAACAATATCCTTTAGATAATCTTCAAAAGTACTAAGATAGATATTAGCATCATCTATTCTTTTTTTATTTATTTCTTTAATTATTTTACTGCTACTATCATACTTTTTAAATAAACTTATAATATCACTATTAGTACCTACTATTAAATAATTCATTTGTGTGAATTGTTTTTGAAAATAATTAATTATCTCTTTATCTAATAACTTACTTTGAAATACTACTAACTTTAAATGACCATAGTAAGCCTTCTTATTATTAATCTTTTTAGCTTTAAGAAAGATACTACCTAGACTATTACCTTCAAAAGTAGAGACTTGATAAATTGATTTAGTAGCATTATCAGTCTTTTCTTCCTTAATAGTATTAACAGTTAGAAGATACTTATCATTAACTTTTTCAAGACCTATCATATCTACAATAACTAAGTCATTCACCTCAACATAAGGAGTATAACCAGTAAGTAGTAATAGTACTAAGATAGGTATAATTAGCTTTTTCATTTAATTACCTCTTTTCTTATTTTTAGTTAGGAGGGGATTTCTTTTTAATCTTTTATTGCTTCTAAGTTTGATAATGGCGTCTCCCAATTCTTCTTTAACAAGGGGTGAGAAAGGAGCAAAGTAAGGATAATCTAAGGCTTTAGTAGTAACAAGTGAGGAAAGTAAGAATAAGAAACCTATATAGATACCAAAGATACCAAAGAACATAGCAAGAAACATCATTAAGAAACGAAGCCAACGAAGAGAGGCAATCATCTCTTGAGATGAGAAAGCAAGTCCAGAAATAGCTGATATTGAAATAACTATAATCATAATAGGGGAGATAATACCAGCTGATACGGCAGCATCTCCTAATATTAATCCTCCAAGAATAGAAACAGCACTACCAGTAGATGATTGTTTTCTAATATCACTTTCTCTTAATATTTCAAAGGACATACTCATAAATAACGCTTCTGTTAAAGCTGAGAAAGGAACACTTTCTCTTTGAGCCATAAAGTTAAGCAAAAACGGTAGGGGAAGTGCTTCTTGATTATGAGTAGTAAGAGCAATATATAAAGCAGGAGTAAAAATAGAGACAATAAAAGCAAGTAATCTAATTATTCTAATGAAACTAACATTAATTGCTTTTTGGTAATAATCATCTGGAGTATGTAAAAAATCAACAAAGAAAGAAGGAGTAATTAAAACATAAGGAGAATTATCAACTACAATACAAACTTTTCCTTCAAGAAGAGCTTGACTAACTCTATCAGGTCGCTCACTCATTAAAACAGTAGGGAAAAGAAAGTTCTTATCATCTTCTAAATAGCTTTTTAACATACCACTATCAATAATGCCATCTATCTTAATATTAGAAAGAATATCTTTTACCTTTTTAACGGTATTTAAAGAAGCAATATTCTTCATATAAATAATACCCGTCTTACACCTTGACTCCTTGCCAATAAATAAAGATTCAACATAACAGTTTTCAGTCCTTAATCTTCTTCTAATAAGACCAATATTAGTATTAAAGTTTTCATTAAAAGAATCTTTACTACCTCTAATAGTAATTTCACTACTAGCTTCATTAATTCCTCTATCAAGTGTTGCCTTTGCTTCAATAGCTAAAGCTTCATCCTGATAAATAATAAGAGCAAAGCCTTTATAAATATAGTCTAACATCTCCCTTTCCTTAGTTAAAACCTTAACCGTATTATCAGGTAGATTATTATAAAGAAAGGTAATAATATCATTACCACTATAAGATAAATTAGTAATCTTAGTTAGAATATAATGATTAATAAAGTCACTACTACATAATACTTCATTATGAATTAGATTAATTTTCTTATTATTAAGATAAAACTCATGAGTTACTAAATCAGTATTAGCTTTTAACTTACTATATAGTTTTTCATACATTTAGTTATTCACCTCTAGAAGTAGTATGACCAAGAAAAATAAAATTATTAGAAAAGTCCCATAATTTCCCATAATTTCTAGATATTTTTACCAAACTTATTAGCTATACTTAACTCATGAAAGGAAGTGATAGATGAATAATTAGAATAAAATCTGATACTTTAATTTATCTTAATGAATATAGAAAAAGAAGGTGATAAATAGAGAAACAAATATGATATACTAGTGGTGGTGATTTGAAAAATGTATAAAATATGTTTTGTAGAAGATGAAGTTGATTTACAGACGGTTGTTAAATTATATCTAGAAAAAGCAGGCTATGAAGTTATTTGCTTTGAAAAAGGAAATGATGCTATTAATTATATAGGAAATAAAGTAGATGCTTGGATACTAGATATTATGTTAGGAGATGATGTCAATGGTTATGATGTAATCAAAGCAATTCGTGAAAAATATCCTGATGTTCCGGTTTTATTCACATCGGCAAGAGATCAGGATTTGGACCGGATTTTAGGCCTAGAGTTAGGAAGCGATGATTACATAACAAAGCCCTATTCCAGTAAAGAATTAGTTTTACGAGTTAATAACTTAATAAAACGAGCTTACAAACAAACGGAAAGTCATATATTAGAAATAGCCTCTTATCAAGTTGACTTAGACCGAAGAGTTGTAAGCAAAAAAGATAAAGAAATAAAATTAACAACTCTTGAATTTGATTTATTAGTCTTACTCTCAAAAAATATTAATAAAAGTTTTTCAAGAGAAGAAATACTAGAGTCAGTATGGGGCGATGACTACTTTGGAAGCGATAGAGCAGTCGATGATCTAGTAAGAAGGTTAAGAAAAAAGTGTAAGGATTTAAATATATTAACTGTTTATGGTTACGGATATAGGTTAAGCTTATGAAAATATCAGGTAAACTAAGTCATCAGTTATTCTTATTAATCCTCGTGGTATTTGCAATTACCTTCTTAATGTTAGGAATAATTTTACCCCAAGTTGTAGTACCCATAACTGAGAAAAATATTTATAATTATTTAAAAGAACCGTTAGAATTTATCCAGTCTGATATTGATAAAAACTTAGGTGATAGTGAAATTGCCTATATCTATAAGTTTGGGGAAACCTCAGCTTATAGTGAAAATTTACATGACTTGATGAAATTCAAAAATGTAGGTGAGATTTTATCTTATATAAAAGATGATTATGGTAGATTTGTCTATCGCAATCAAGTATATTATTATTACACACTCCATAATGATAACGTTACTAAGATTGCTATTACAAACGATAGTTATATATTAAAGACAAAGACAGATATACTAAACTCAATCCTACCAGTAGTATTAATAACCTTTTTAATAATTGCCTTTTTGCTAATATTGTGGGGTAGTATCATTGTTAAAAAAATAGAAAAGTTAAAACAAAAGATTGATCATATAGATGATGATACTTACGACCACTCCCTATCATTTGCAGTAGAAGATGAAATTAAATCTTTAGAAATGGCAATAGAAGATATGCGAATTTCTCTAAAAAATCAAGAGGAATATCGTAATCAAATGTATCAAAATATATCACATGACTTTAAGACACCTCTCACCGTTATAAAGTCATATATAGAAGCCTATCATGATGATATGGAAGATGCTTCAACTGTTTTAACTGTTATTAGTGAACAAACAGAAAAACTAGAATTAAAAGTACATTCACTTCTATATTTAAATAAACTAGACTATTTAAAAAATAATATGAAAAAAGAGTATACCGTAGTAGATATGGAAAAAATAGTAGCTGCTGCAATTCGTGAATTCAAGTTTAGAAGACGCGATGTTAAGTTTATTGTTTCTTTTGATAAAAATAGTAAATTCTATGGAACAGAAGAATACTTTGAAACAATAATTGATAACCTCTTAGCGAACTTTTTACGGTATGCTGATAAAACGATTAAGATAACTGCCAAGAATAATCGTTTAACATTATATAATGATGGTCCAAATATTGACTCATCACTCCTTGATGGAATCTTTACTCCGTTCCGAAAGGGGATTAAAGGGGAGTTTGGACTAGGTCTATCCATAGTTAAAAAGACATTACTACTTATGGATTATGACATTACAATTAAAAACGAAAAGAAAGGTGTTTCCTTTCATATATTTAAGACTTCTAATAAATAGGAGTCTTTTTGGTTATACTTATTACTGGTGATATAAAGATGAAAATATTAATTACAGGTGGTATATCAGGACTTGGATACAGTGTAGCTAAAGAACTAGCTCTTAAAGGACATATTGTTTATCTTGGGGTTAGGACTAAGGAGGAAGAAACTTATCTAAATGAAAAATTAAAAAGAGAAAAACTAATAATGTTTCCTTTAGTACTTGATCTTACTAATAATAATTACACTATTCCAAATGATATTGATATTCTTTATTTAAATGCTTCTCTTGGAAAAGGTGGTAGTATTCTAGAAGTAAATAGTAATTATCTAACGGATACTTTTAATGTTAATATCTTAGGAAATGTTAATCTAATTAAGAAGTATTTAAAAAATAGAAAAAAAGGGAGAATAGTACTAACTTCTTCTCTTGCTGGTTTTCTACCACTTCCTTATCTATATAGTTATACTTATACTAAACTTAGTCTTTATCATTTAGCAAATACTTTAAGATTAGAGTGTATTTATCAAGGACTTGATATAGAAGTATCTACTATCTTACCAGGAGCTTATTATACAGGTTTTAATCAAGTGATGATTGATAATAAAGATAAGTCTAGTTTTATTTATAAAGATAAAGCTTTAAAGATGACAAAGTATCAACATATACTTTTTAATTTATTAGAGAAGAAAGACTTAACTAGTTTTGCTAAGAAGATAAGTAAGGAAATTACTAAGAAACATCTTAAGCATATTATATCTTTACCATATGATCAATTTATGTTTACTAAGCTGTATCTTTTTGTAAGGTGGTTGCTATTTATCTAAAATATAAGTATAATAGCAAATATGGTTGTGATTAAATATGGAAAAGAAAGTTATAGATACTTTAGATTTATCTTCTGATATTATTAAGAGATTAGAAGAGAAAGAAGAAGAATTAAAAGAAGTAGATGATACTAAAGATGAAAAGGAAAAAGAAATAAAACTTTTCTATCAATTAAATGATGTGATAAAAAGGGAAACTGATTTATTTAATTCTTTTAGTAAAGAGATGAAGGATAAGCTAGATAAAGTAAATAGTTCTAAGAAGAAAAATAATACAGCTAAGAAATTATTTTATCTAATGTTAGCGATGGAGCTATATAGAAAGACTCCTAAGAAAGCTTCTTTATCTTTTATCTTAGTAGAGAGTTATTTAATATCTAAAGTATTAGAAAATACTTATAGTGATAATACTGATTATCAATCTATCTGTGAAGACTTCCAGAAAGAAATACTAAAAGGAATAGATGATATTGCTTCTTTTATTAAGAAAATAGATACTAATTTTGATACTATTTCTAAGATGAAAAAGGAATTAACAAGTAAATATAAAGATTATTTAGATACTAATCCTTTTAAAGATCTATTTATGGATTTAGATAATGTTACTACTTTGTTAGATTCAAGAAGAAAAGAGTTAGTAGATATTCATAAATCGCTTGATGACAGTTATAAACTTAGTGAAGAAAAAATCAAGATTTTATCATATAGCTAAAATTTATCAAAAAAAGGTTGTCAAACGTTTAAAACTATGATAATATTAAATTGTTCTTGATTTGGCGAGGTAGCTCAGTTGGCTAGAGCACTCGGTTCATACCCGAAAGGTCGAGGGTTCGAATCCCCCTCTCGCTACCAATGAAGATTATAGCTGAGTGTTTTGACTCGGCTTTTATTATATAATTTTATTATGGATAAGGTGATTTAATATGGATTTAATTAAATTAAAAAGAGAATTAATAGAACAAAAAAATTCTAAATTTAAGGGTAACATTTATCACTTTTCAGAAGTTGCTTTCGCTTATAATTCAAATAAAATAGAAGGTGGAAAGTTAACTGAAGATGAAACAGAAGAAATATTTTCTACTAATTCTTTTCTACCTAAAACAGATGATGCTATTAAACTGGATGATTTAATAGAGATGAAGAATCACTTTAGACTGTTTGATTACATGCTTGATAATATTGATGCTAAGCTTTCTAAAAGTAATATAATAGAGATGAATAAAATTTTAAAAAGAGGTACTTCTGATGAAGATAATCCTAGATATAATGTGGGTGGCTTTAAAATAGTACCTAATAAAATAGGACTAATTAATGTAATAGATACATCTTCCCCAAAAGAGGTAGATAGTGATATGACCATTTTGCTAGATTGGTATAATTCTCTTTCTAACGTATCATTAGAAGATATTATAGAGTTTCATGTTAGATTTGAAAGAATACATCCTTTCGGTGATGGAAATGGTCGTGTTGGTAGAATGATTATGTTTAAAGAATGCTTAAAAAATAATATAGTACCTTTTATTATTCTAGATAAAGATAAACCGTTTTATATGCGAGGATTAAAAGAATATAAAAATGATAAAATGTTTTTAATTGATACTATTAAAAATGAACAAGATATATATGAAAAAATTTGTGATGAACTGCTTGATTTTAATTTAGAAAAGAGTGAGAAAAATGAGTGATCTTAAAAGAATAATGGCTAAAGAAATGGCAAAGATTAGTAGTAGTACAGCTATTAATATAAGAGGAAATGTTATAGGAAGTGTTAATCCACTTACTGAATGGATTAGATGGTTATCTTATGTTCCTTATTTTATGAAAGAAAGAATAGATTATATTTATTCTAAAAATATAAGAGATTTATCAGTTGATGAGTTAAAAGAGTTAACTTCCTATCAAGAAGAAAGAAAGATGGGGGAGTTATTTCTAAAGTATAAGAATGGAAAGTGTAGCCCAGATGAGTATATGGAAGTATATGATTATATGGGAAACTCTATTAAAAATGTAATGTTAAGAAAATTAACTAAGGAAGAACTTAATTATGCTAATGAAGAAATTAAAAGATTAAATACACTATCTAAAACGGAAATTTTAACAAAATTAAAAAATGAATCTTCTGAAGAAACATATAATAATTTATCTATGGTAGATACATATATATTACATGTTGTTTCTAATGATTTCTTACAAAAAAGCTTATTTAAAAGAGACAAAGGACTAATAGCAGAACTTGATAGAAATGAAACAATTAGACAAAAAAGTTTATATCATGCGACGAATTCCTATTGCCATAAAAAATAAAATGTAGATGATTCCTACATTTTATTTTTGTCTAGTTAATCTTCTTAACATATTGTCCTTTAAGGGCAGTAGCTCCTTTTTTGTTTTGTTGTTCTAAAGTTAAATTCTTTGTAAAGGCAAAGTGGGCAAGTAGTTCTTTTCGATTAGCTTCAATACCTTCTACCATTACTAAGTCACCAATTTTTAATACTACCTCATCGTCTTTATTCTTAATATAATTTCTTGATCTAATAAATCTTATATTGTCACCTTGCTCGTATTCAAAATATCCAGGAATATGGGTAACTGTGTTTAGATAAGCTCTTTCATTATCGATTCCTGTTATCGTTCCATAATATGTTTTTTCTTTATGACTATCAACATAATCCATCATTTTTACTTTAACGACTTCTTTTTCAAGCAAATCAGCTTGTTGTTCTTTAAAGGAACAGTGTTCACATATTTCTGCTAATTGTTCCTCGCTTTCAATTGACTTTAAATTATTATCAAGATAAGAATCAATTATTTGTTGAACTTTTAAGTCAGGATATCTTCTAATAGGAGAGGTGAAATGAGAGTAGTAATTAAGTCCTAGACCAAAGTGACCTAAAGGATAAGGTGAATAAATAGCTCGTGGTAGGGCTTGTAACAATATCTCTGAGACAATGGGGTATTCACTACTATCTTTATATTCATCTAAAATTACTTGTAAATAACTAGAAGTATCTATATTTTCTACTTTTGGTAAATCAATACCAATACTTGTAAGTTTATCCTTTGCTTGCTCTAATCTTTTAGGATCAGGATTAGCATGAACTCTATGAATAGATCTACCGATAGTAAAGTTAAGATATAAATCAGCACAATAGTTAGCCATAATCATAAAGTTTTCAATTATCTTACCAGCATCACCATTATCTTTCTTTTCTATTCCCATAATATTACCTTTATCATCTTCAATAATTGATACTTCTTCTTCACTAAAAGTTAGCATACCTTCTCTTTCTCTAATAGAAGTTAATTTATCAGATAGTTCTTTCATAAGTTTTAAATTATCAGTATAAGGAAGATAATCTTCATCGATTTTACCATCATCTAATATTTTATTTACCTTAGAATATGCCATCTTCTTTCTAGAAGTAATACAAGAGTTAACTAAGTTATAATTAATTAGTTCTCCATTTTCATCAAGTTCCATAATAATACTTTTGGTAAGTCTTTTAGTATTAGGATTAAGTGAGCAAATACCATTTGATAAGATATGGGGTAGAGCAGGTATAACAGTATTAGCAGGATAAGTAGATAATCCACGATCATATGCTTCTTTATCAAGAGCAGTTCCTCTTTTCACATAATGAGCAACATCAGCTATATGTACTCCTAAGATATAGTGACCATTTTCCTCTTTGGTTAAACTAACAGCATCATCCATATCTTTTGTTTCATCACAATCAATTGTAAAAGTAAGAAGACTATCACTGAAGTCATAACGATTAGCAAGTTCACTTTTTAAAACAACTTGGGGAAGATTATTTGCTTCTTCCATAGCCTCATGAGAAAAATTAATATCAAAGCCATATTTAGCAGCAATAGAAATAATATCAATGTTAGGATCATCAATTCTACCAAGTTTATCAATAAAATCAGCTTCATAGTATTCATCAGTTTTAGTTAGGGAAACATCAGCTAAGATTCTGTCTCCTGGAGCAAGGGACTTCATATCTTTAGAAGAAATACGAACATTTATCTTTTCTTTAGATGGAAGTAGTACTGGTTCTAATTGTTTAACTCCCTCAATTTCTACCACCTCTAAAACTACATGACTCATATTTCTAGAAATAATTTTCTCAATATGTTTACCTTTTCTTGTAACAGCTAAAATATCTTGTTGGATAGCCCCTTTTAATTCATCACCTAGAGGATAAACTTTTTTATCATCAATTTTAAAGAAAGCTCTTCCTTTACTATCTAATTCTAGTTTTGTTAGAGTAAGACCTTTAGGCCACTTCTTATATGAGTTTTTATCATGAAAAATTTTACCATTTCGCTCAAGTTCTGTTAGAGCAATATGTAACTCTTCAATAGACTTCGCATTTCTTGCTACTGCCATTCTCTTTATTTGACGATAAGTTAATTCTTCCTTATCAAGTTTTCTTATTAAATAATCTATAAAAGAAGTAATATCTCTTTGTACTACTTTAGTAATAATTGGATTTTCTTTATCTGTTAAATTAACAACTACTAAATCCTTATCAAGAATGGTATCACACTTAACCATTTCACTAGTAATTTCTACCTTACCATTCATAAGCATTAGACCATTATCACCTTTAGTGACATGTTCTAGTCTATGAGTAGCTTTGGGAAAACTCTTATAAATATACTTCTTAGGATTATAAACATCTTCTTCAATTTGAAGAAGATATAAAGCTTCTAAGAAATTACTTCTTTCTTGATAACTATTAATATTCATTCTAGAATACAAATTTTTAAAACTTATAGTGTTTTCTTTCTCTAACTCACTCATTATTTTTCTTTTAAAATCATCAATTTTTTGCATACTTCTTACTCCCTCTAACAATAAAAAATGACGTAGTAAACCCTACATCACTTAAAAACAAAAAGATGTTAATATAAGTTTCTTTACAATTACACCCATATTAACACCTCCCTTAAATAAACTATACCACAAAATAGACTTAATAGAAAAGTATTTTTACTCAACAGTAACAGATTTTGCTAAATTTCTTGGTTTATCAATATCTCTTTCTAAAAGTAGTCCTGTATAATAAGAGATTAATTGTAGAGGAATAACTTCTAGTATAGGAGTTATAAAATTACTTCTTTCTGGTATTACAATAGTGTTAGAATCATTTTCACCTTTATTAGTTACTAAGATGATATTAGCACCTCTTGCCCTTACTTCACTTAAATTGCTTTCTGTCTTTTCATATAATAATTTATTAGTATTACCAGCTATTACTAGTGTATCTTTATCAATTAGAGAAATAGGGCCATGTTTTAATTCACCAGCAGCATAACACTCTGATGATAGATAAGTTATTTCTTTTAACTTTAAGTC
>CAKOYC010000009.1 GCA_934130265.1 uncultured Bacilli bacterium | reverse complement strand
CTTTATAGTAGTATCATATAATGGTTTTATAAATTTCTTTGTCATATTCCTCACTTCTTTGGATAAGTAGCTAAAGGATAACAGATATAAATTTCACCTTGCAAACAACCAATTTTCAAAATTCACTCTTCCAAATTAGGGTGTTTTATTAAACTCACCACTTCAATTAAGTAAATTTAAGGTGTATTTTTACCTAGATTTGCTAAATTAGCATATGACAAAAATTTTCAATTATTTTATATCATAGATACTTACTAATTACTATGATTAAAGAATCACTTCTTAATATCTTAAATTTTCTCGTACTAATTATTTTAATCAACAAAAAAACAGAGATAATTAATCCCTGCTTAATAGTAAATTACTATTTTTTCTTTTTAGCATCAAATTTCTTTCTTTCTTCTGTATTTAGTATCTTTTTACGAAGTCTAATATTATTAGGAGTTACTTCTATTAACTCATCAGAATTGATATAATCAAGAGCATATTCAAGTGTTATTGGACGAGGTCTTTTTAAGACAACTGTATGATCACTTCCAGCAGCTCTTGTATTAGTTAACTGCTTACCTTTAGTAACATTAACTGCTAGATCGTTATCACGATTACATTCCCCTATAATCATTCCTTCATACACTTCACAACCTGGTTCAATAAACATAATACCACGGTCTTCTAAGTTTCCAATTGAGTAAGCGGTTGCTTGACCACTATCAACTGATACTAAGACACCTAGTTTTCTTTCCCCAATATCTACACTTTCATATGGTTCATAAGATGAGAATGTATGATTTATTATTCCATATCCCTTAGTCATAGTCATAAAGTCAGTCATAAAACCAATTAAGCCACGAGATGGAATCTTATAGTTAAGCCTTACTTGATTTTCGAAGTTTTCCATGTTTTGTAAGTTTGCTCCGCGTAGTCCTAACTGTTCAATAATAGAACCAACACAGTCTTCTGGTATTTCAATTTGTAAATCTTCCCAAGGCTCATACTTAACACCATCTATTTCTTTAATAATTACTTTAGGTTTAGATACTTGAAGTTCAAATCCTTCACGACGCATATTTTCAATTAAGATACCCAAATGTAATTCACCGCGACCAGATACTAGGAAACTATCATTAGTTGCTGTTTCTACTTTTAAACTAACATCTTTTTGTGTTTCTTTTAGTAGTCTTTCTTCAATCTTACGAGCAGTTATTAATTTACCATCACGACCAACAAATGGTGATGTGTTAGCTCCAAATGTCATTTGCAGAGTTGGCTCATCTATATGTAAAACAGGTAGTGGTAAAACTTTTCCTTGTTCACAAATAGTTTCTCCTACTGATATATCAGCAAGTCCAGCGATAGCTATTATATCTCCTGCTTCTGCATGATCTATTTCTACTCTACTATAACCATAGTAACCGAATAGTTTTTGAATACGGAAAGCTTTAGTAGTACCATCTAATCTAACACAGTTAACCATCTCTCCTGTATGAATCTCTCCATTATGAACACGACCAATACCAATTCTTCCGACAAATTCATTATAGTCAAGTAAAGCTGGTTGAAATTGTAATTCCTTAGTATTATCACCAGTAGGAGCTGGTATTTCACTAATAATTAAATCAAGTAATGGTTCAAAACCAGGCTTTTGAGTAGAAATATCATCTGATAAACTACAAGTTTCATTTAAAGCACTAGCATAGATAACCGGAAATTCTAATTGGTTTTCATCAGCACCTAACTCGATAAATAAATCTAATACTTCATCTACTACTTTAGAACAACGAGCACTAGGCTTATCTACTTTATTAATTACAACGATAGGTTTTACTTTTGCTTCTAAAGCTTTCTTCAAAACGAATCTAGTTTGAGGCATAGCTCCTTCATAAGCATCTACTACTAATAATACTCCATCAACCATATTCATAATACGTTCAACTTCACCACCAAAATCAGCATGTCCTGGTGTATCTAAGATATTGATACGATAATCTTTATAGTCAAGAGCAGTAGTCTTAGCAAGAATAGTGATACCACGTTCTTTTTCTATGGCATTTGAATCCATTGATACATTGCTAACATCTTCATTATCTCTAAACATACCTGATGTCTTTAAAATACCATCAACAAGGGTTGTTTTTCCATGATCAACGTGAGCAATAATTGCTATATTTCTTTTTTTCATTTACATCACACTCCAAAATACGTTCTAAATTATATCATATCTTTTAAATAATTACTAGACCTGATATTAAAATAGCACTGATTTTTAATTAATCAGTACTATTAATAGATTCCCTAATACTAACTACTTAGCATTATTTATTTGACTCATTACTTCATCAGCAAAGTTTTCTTCTTTTTTCTCAATTCCTTCACCTACAGCATAACGAATCATTGAAACGATTGATCCACCATTATTCTTAACGAATGTACCTACGTTTACACTAGAATCTTTAATGAATTCTTGTTCTTCAAGACAAATTTCTTTATAGAATTTGTTAAGTCTTCCAGTAACCATTTTTTCTGCTATATCAGCTGGTTTTCCCTCATTCATAACTTGTTCTTTAATTACTTTACTTTCATGATCAACCATATCAGCTGGTACATCACTACGAGTTGCACAAACTGGAGCCATAGCTGCTACATGCATAGCAACGTCTTTTGCTACTTCTAAACTTGTATTAGCAAGTACTACTAAAGCACCAATCTTTCCACCCATATGTAAGTAACTACCAAATACTTCATTGTCATTTTTTTCTACTAATTCATGACGACGGAAAGATAATTTTTCTCCAATCTTAGCAGTTAGAGCAACTAACTTAGCTTCAACTTTCTCTCCATTATCATCAAATGATAATACTTCTTCATGAGTTTTTAAGTTATTAGCTAGAATAATATTAGCTAAATAATCAACAAAGTTTGTAAATTCTTCATTCTTAGCAACAAAGTCAGTTTCAGAATTAACTTCTAGAATAACTGCTTTATTACCATCAGTTACTATTTTACAAAGTCCTTCAGCAGCAACACGACTAGCTTTTTTCTCAGCCTTGCTGATCCCTTTTTCTCTTAACCAATCAATTGCTTCACTCATGTTTCCATTAGTAGCTTCTAGAGCTTTCTTACAGTCAAGCATTCCAGCTCCAGTTTTATCTCTTAGTTCTTTTACATCACTTGCTTTAAACATAATTATTCCTCTTTCTTTATAAATAATTGATTATTAAGCTGCTAACTTTTCAATAATTTCAGCTTTCTTAAGACCTGTTACAGAAATACCTTTTTCTTTTGCTATTTCTTTTAATTCAGCAACTGTCATTTTATCATAATCAACAGTTTCTTTCTTTTCTTCTTTTACTTCTTCTTTAGTTTCTTCTTTTTTCTCTACTTTAGAAGCTTTTTCTACTGCTCTTTCTTTTCTCTTAGCATCTTTTGCTTTATCTTCTTCAGTAGTGTAATCAATTACTTCATTTCCATTAGCTACTGCTATAGCGTTAGTTAAAGCTCCAATAACTAATTTTACAGCACGAACTGCATCATCATTTCCAGGAATAACATAATCAACCATATCTGGATCACAGTTAGTGTCTACGATACCAAATACAGGTATTCCTAAAATTCTTGCTTCTTTAATAGCTATTTCTTCTTTTCTTGGATCTACGATAATTAAAGCATCAGGTACTTTCTTCATATCACGAATACCACGTAAGTTTTTATTTAACTTCTCATATTCTTTCTTAAGTCCTGCTACTTCTTTCTTAGGAAGTAAATCAAATGTTCCATCAGCTTCCATCTTTTCGATTTCTTCCATTCTTCTTATTCTTGATTTGATAGTTTTAAAGTTTGTTAAAGTACCACCTAACCAACGTTCATTGATGAAATACATATTTGTACGAGTAGCATTTTCTTCAGCTGCTTCTTGAGCTTGCTTTTTAGTACCTACAAATAAAATCTTTCCACCATTTTCTGCTATTTCTTGTAATGCTGCATAAGCTTTTTCAATAGCTCTAGCTGTTTTTTGTAAATCGATAATATAAATATCATCTCTAGTAGTATAGATGTATTCCTTCATCTTAGGATTCCATCTTCTTTTTTGATGTCCAAAATGAACACCAGCTTCTAATAAATAATTCATTGATACAACTGTCATATATTTTTCTCCTTTTCGTTTTTATATCTTCTATTTTGTTCTAAAGACTACCACCATCACTGGCACTAGATAATCTAATTCCAAAATATGTTTATTTGTTTAATAATTCAATAATTTCAGCTTTTTTAAGACCTGTTACAGCAATATTTTTTTCTTTTGCTATTTCTTTTAATTCAGCTACTGTCATTTTGCTATAATCTTTTACTTCACTTTTAACTTCAGCTTTAGTTACTTCTTTCTTAGCTTTATTTGAAGCTTTAGCTACTTTCTTTTCTCCTTTAGCAACGCTAACTAATTCAGTGAATGCTTTAGGATCATTAATAGCTATTTCTGATAACATCTTACGGTTAATTTCTATACCGTTTTTAGTTAATCCATTAATGAATTTTGAATAACTGATATCGTTTAGACGACATGCAGCATTGATACGAGTAATCCATAATTTTCTGAATTCTCTTTTCTTTTGTTTTCTATCACGGAAAGCATATTGTCCTGAATGCATTAATTGTTCTTTTGCAGTCTTATATAATCTATGCTTACTTCCAAAATATCCTTTTGCTTGTTTTAATACTTTTTTATGACGAGCTTTTGTTGTTGCTCCATTCTTTACTCTTGCCATACTTTCTCCTCCTTCATCTCATTTTAAAGAACATTCTTTAAACGATTTTGATCTGCTTTACTTAAGTTAGATCCTTTTCTATTCTTACGATTTGCACTAGTTGGTTTATAACCAGTATTATGACGACTTCCTGGACGTCCTATTTTAATATCATTTTTACGTTTTTTTACTACTTTTGCTGTTCCCTTATGTGTTTTAATCTTTGGCATAATTTTATTCCTCCTACTTATCTTTTTTTGGTACTAACATCATCGTCATGTTACGACCGTCTAATTTTGCTTGTTCTGCTACTTCAGCATATTCACTTGCTTGTTCTGCAAAACGATCTAAGACTTCTTTACCAAGTTCTGTATGCGCCATTTGTCTACCTTTAAAACGAATACTAAGCTTAATCTTATCACCTTTTTTGAGGTATTTAATAGCATTTCTTAATTTTGTTTCAAAGTCACCTACATCTATTACAGGTGATAAGCGAAACTCTTTTAATTCTGCTTGATTAGCTCTTTGTTTCTTTAAAGCATCCTTTTCTTTCTTTTGTCTTTCATAACGGTACTTGTTATAATCCATTACCTTACATACAGGGGGATTACCATTTGGATTCATTAGTACTAAATCAAGATTAGCATAATTTGCAAGTGTCCTAGCATCTTGAATTGATTTAATCCCAACTTGTTCTCCATTTGGTCCAATAACTAATACTTCCTTGGCTCTAATCTCATCATTAATCATTAGACTATTCTTGTCTTTTGCGATAATTAACACCTCCATAAATTAAGAAAAAGTGGATAAATATTTATCCACTCCAAAAACCATATTATTAAATTATAATTTTGGCTTTTTACCTATCGCTACTTAGCAATCAGGTGGATAAACATCTCTTTCCTTTTCTTTAACTGCTAATATTATATGCAAAAAAGTTATAAATGTCAAACTTTTTTACTCTAAAATTAGATATTTTTTGCATTTTCTTGTATTTTTTCTGGATTTATTCCTATTTCATTATAAAATTCATCAAGTTTTTCTATAGAATCACCTAGCATATCGATTATTGGTATTCCATTGCTAAACAGAGCTAATTCAAAATAAGCACTATCTTCTAAAGATATTATTTCACTAATCGTTTTATAAATATCTTTTACATATTCTTCTTGCTTAGTTAAACCTTCACTACTAAGTGCTACTACATAGGAAATAGAACGATTTCCTTTATCTGTTACACAACTATTATTTTGAATAAGTGAAAAACCTTGTTTAGTTAAATTTTCAATTTGCGAATAGTAATAATGATTATAATCATAATTAATATTACTATTCTGCCACCAATCACTAGCAATTATTTCATTTTCAAAACATTTTTGATGTTCTTCATGAGTAGTTTCTATCTCTTTCGGTATCATTAAACAATGTCCAAAAGAATGAGCCACACCACTTGGTTCTATTATAATTCCTTTTACTTTATCTATATCAGTCAACATTATCTACCTCTTCCCTTTTTTTCTTCCAATGAAATACCAAGTATATTATAAAATTCATCTACATCATAGATTGTATCATCAAGTGCTTCTTCACCATCTTCATAAATCATACCTTCTACATAACATGGTTCTGAATTATTTTGTACTTCTTTTATAATAGGATAAATATTATTAAAGTATGTTCTTACATTAGGAATAGAATCTTTATTTACTTGAATACTATAACAATAATAGTTACTTCCACTAGGATTAACCATACTATGATTTATGATAAAAGAAAAGCCATGTTTTGTCATGTCTGGTATTTGACTAAATAGAGTTTCATCTTCTTTATAATTATACCCGTAGTTTTTAAACCAGTCTTTAGGTAATACTTCTCTTTTAAAACTAGGATCATGTGCCTCATCTGCTGTAGTATCTAAAATCATTCTACATTCTCCAAAAGAATGAGCTATTCCATTTGGTTCTATTACTACTCCTTTTACTTTATCTATCATAGACTAACCACCTCTATATCTTTATGATGTTTACTAGCTTCTTCCATAAAGTACTTAAATATTTTAACAGAATTTATATCAGTATCTAACATCAACTCTGGATGCCACTGTAATCCCATACAAAATGGATAATCTTTAAGTTCTATTCCTTCAATTACTCCATCTTCTGCTAAAGCTGTTATTCTAAATTTATTATTTTTAGTTACTTCTTTAGAATGAAAACTATTAACACCTATTCTATCTTTAGAAATAATATTATAAAGCATACTATCTTTATTTATTATAACATCGTGAACTGGTTTATCTTCCATCTCTTTTACCCAACTAGTATTATGAATATTATCATCTACATCTTTTAGGAAAAAGTTATCTACTTTGTAATTAGCAAGTAACTGCATTCCAAGACATACTCCTAATACTGGTATTTTTCTTTTAAGTGCTTCTTCTAAGATAAAGTAGTCATAAGGACTTATTTTACTTCCTCCTGGAATAAATAAACCATCACACATATCTAACCAGTAGGTAGCAAGTTTTTTTTCGTCTTCTGTTGGTAAAATATAATCTTTATATTTAGTATCATAATACTCCATATTTTGCATTGGACATAAAAGAAGAGGATTTCCTCCCATCTTCAGAATAGCTGTTCTTGTACTATCAAAAACATAGTTTAAACATCTACCTTTTTGATTTACATCATATCGTGTAAGTATCCCGATTACTGGTTTCATTAAAATTCTACTCTTTCTTTGATATAATCTTCTAACTCGTCTAATTTTACTACTACTTGTTCCATCGTATCTCTATCTCTTACGGTTACAGTATTATTATTGATAGTTTCATCATCAATAGTAATAGCAAATGGTGTACCAATAGCATCACATCTTCTGTATCTTTTTCCAATACTTCCTGCTTCATCATAACTACAAGAAAATTTACTAGCAAGACTTTTCCATACTTCATGAGCTTTTTCACTATGATACTTCTTAGCAAGTGGTAATACTGCTACTTTATATGGTGCTAAATATGGATGAAGGTGTAATACTTCTCTTGTTTCATTATTATCAAGCATTTCTTCATCATAAGCATCACATAATACTGTTAAGAACATTCTATCCACTCCAACACTAGGTTCAATTACATAAGGAATATACTTTTCATTAGTTTCTGGGTCTAAATAAGCTTGACTAACTCCTGATACCCTTTGATGTTGTGTTAAATCATAATCAGTACGAGAAGCTATTCCCCATAACTCACCAAAACCAAATGGAAATTTATATTCAATATCAGTAGTAGCATTACTATAGAAAGATAATTCTTCTTTTGAATGATCTCTTAATCTTAAGTTTTCCTTCTTAACTCCTAATGATAATAGGAAGTTATAACAATAGTCTTTATAATATTGATGCCATTTTAACTCATCCCCTGGCTTACAGAAAAATTCCATTTCCATCTGTTCAAATTCTCTAACACGGAAAATAAAGTTACCTGGTGTTATTTCATTTCTAAAGCTTTTACCAATCTGACCTATACCAAATGGTACTTTAAGACGCATACTTCTTTGAACATTCAGAAAATCAACAAATATTCCTTGAGCAGTTTCTGGTCTTAAGTAGACAGTGTTTTTAGCATCTTCTGTTACTCCTTGGAATGTTTTAAACATCAAGTTAAATTCTCTTATATCAGTATAATCTAATGCTCCACAATTAGGACAAGTTATATTATGTTCCTTGATATAGTTCATTAACTCTTCATGATTCATTCCCCCTGCATCTTCTACTCCATCAGCTTCTACTAATTTATCAGCACGATGTCTAGTCTTACATTTCTTACAGTCGATTAAAGGGTCTGAGAATGTAGCTATATGACCTGATGCTTCCCAAGTCTTTGGATTCATTAGTATTGCACTATCTAGTCCTACACATTTTATATCTTCTTGAATAAATTTCTTCATCCAAGCATTCTTAATATTATTCTTAAGTAAAACTCCTAGGGAACCATAATCCCAAGTATTAGCAAGTCCACCGTAAATTTCACTTCCTTGAAATACATATCCATATTGTTTACAAAAAGCTACTAGCTTTTCCATAGTTAATTTTTCCATAAACTTCCTCTTTTCTTTCTTATATATTATAGTAGTTTTTCAATCTCTTCACAAGATGAAATTATCTTAAAGTAGCAAGATAAGTCTTCATCTTTACTTATATAATTGTTTTCTTTTAGACTTTTAAGTTCCTGAAGTAGTAGGTCAAAGTCACCAAACTCATTATATAGATATATCTTTTTGTCACATTTTAGTTCCATTTTACTATCTAACATCGTATAAAATTCTGCTCTTGTCCCTACTCCTCCTGGTAAAAAGATGATTATATCACTTTCGTTATACAAGTTAGCAATTCTATCAGTTACTGTTTTAACTTTATATTTAGTAGTACCTCTTACTTCTTTAAACTCATTAGTATCTAGTCCATAAATAGTAATATTTTTATTATGTTCCACTAAAACATCTTTTACTTTTTTTAATAGACCAGTCTCATTTGGTCCCATTACAAAGTTATCATACTTAGATAGAGTCTTTGCTATTTCATAGACTTTAGTGGTTATCTCTCCAGTTCCATTATAACTACCACCCATTATTCCAATCTTCATCGCTACCTCCTAAAAAAATTTTGGTAAGAAAATGATTATACCTATAATACTTGCAAAAATAGCTGCTATTAAAACTGCTCCTGCTGCTGCATCTTTGGCCAGTTTCGCTTTCTTATTCTTCTTAGTTGTTACTAAATCAACGGTATTTTCAATGGCTGTATTAATAAGTTCTAGACTAAAAACTAAGGCAAATAATAGTAAACAGATAAACCATTCATTTAATGATAGTCTTACATAAACGCCAGTAATAACTACTATTATTGTGATAAAAAAATGAATAAACATATTTCTTTCTTCCTTTATAGTAGTAATAATCCCTTCATAAGCATATTTAAAGGAAAAGGTAAGTTTGGTCTCATCTTCCTTATCTTTTAGAAAATTACTTTCATACATGATAATAAGAAAGAATAAATAAGCTAGTCCTAAAGTAATACCACCTAATACATCGGTAAGATAATGTACTCCTAATATTAATCTACTTAACGGAATAGTTATTATTAAGAATAAGAGTAATCCTTCTTTTAATTTTTTATAACCTACTTTTTTATCTTTCATTACAAGATAAAGTAAAAATCCATAGAAAGATATAGCTATAAAGGTATGGCCTGAAGGAAAACTATAATCTGCTAATAAGTTTTGACCGATAATTGGTCTTTCTCTTAAAAATATATTTTTAGTAATATTAATAATTAATCCACTACCAATTAGGTCTAGAAAGAGAAAGATTCTTTGTTTATTTGATTTTAAAATAAAGACTAAAAAGAAAGATACTACTATTAGACCTTTAATACTTCCTAGGAAAGATAGTAAAGTAGCAACTGATAATAAGATATTATTTTTAATAGATATTAATAAGTAGTAAAGTAATAAATCTTCTCTCATCGTTGCTTTAAACAAAACAGCAGTAGCTATTAAGATAAAAGCGAACAGGGAAATAATTATATAATTCTTTAAATGACTCTTCATACACTACTCCTTCAACAAATTTAATGTTGTATTTAACATTTTTCTACTCTTTAAATATATACCGGTATATCTATCATAATATTCTTCTAAAAATTTATATATTTCTAAGTTAGTTTCATCGGCTACTTCTATTTTAGTTATTTTACTAATATCTAGTAGAGAATACATTTTTATTAATTTAATTGCTTTAGAACTACTATACCCTCTATTTTGATAACAATTAGCACAAACAAAACCTCCTAAAGTAGCATCTAATCCTACAATATTTGTTTTATCACCACACGATGCACATCCATCTAAAATTGGTTCTACTCCTAAATAAGTTAGATACTTTAACTGAATAATATTAGTAATAGTCTCTTTATTTAGTCCCTGTTCTATCTTATCAAGGGCATTAATTAGTAAAGACATAATTTCTTTTGCCTCACTTTGTCTTACTACTTGATAAGTTAAATCTAAAATAAAGGAGGCATAACATAAACTTGCTAAGTCAGTCATTATCTTAGGATAAGCATTAATCACATCTATACTAGATATTGTCGAAACACCATTTTCTCGGTAATAAAAATGAAAAGTTCCATAAAGGAGTTTTCTACTAGTTCCTCTTAGTTTACTTTTCAAATTACGACATCCTTTAGATAAGATGCTGATAAGACCATATTCTTCCGTTAAAACATTTAGTATCTTACTAGAATCACTATAGTTTACTTCACTTAAGATGATTCCTTTCACGTCTACTATCTTCATCCTTATCACTTTCCCTTATCTTCTTATTAAGAAGAAAATACCTAATATCCCCTGTTTCTTTAAATAATTTCCATATTAATTCATCCATTTGTATCACCTACTACTAATATGAGAGAAAGAAACATTTTTTATTCATTTTCAAAACCAAATTCTTTTAAATACTTTTCTTCTTCCTTCCAGTTTTCTATTACTTTTACATATGTTTCTAGATAAACTTTTTTACCCATAAACTTTTCCATTTCATATCTTGCTGCTGTTCCTATTTTCTTTAACATACTACCATTTTTACCAATGATAATTTTTTTAAGTGATAATCTATCTACTACAATTAAGACTTGTACTCTAATTAAGTTATCATCTTCTTCATATTTTTCGGTATAACAAGTTATCGCATGAGGAACTTCTTCTTTAGTTAATTGCATTGCTTTTTCTCTTACAAATTCTGCTAAAATAAATTTAGTAGAAACATTAGTTAAAGCATCATCTTCAAAGATTGGTTCACTATCTATTAAATATTTTTTTAAAGTAGTAACTAAATCATCTAGTCCATCTTTTTCTAAAGCTGATATAGGAATAACTTCCGCAAAATCAAAGTCCTTAGTTGCCTTATCTATTGTTTTAAATAAAGTTTCTTTAGCTATACTATCAACCTTATTTAATAATAAGAAAACAGGTACATCTTCTATTTCTTTTATTTTATTTAGTATAAACTGGTCACCCTTACCAAAGCCTGTCTTAGCATCTATCATAAATAAGATAACATCTGCTTGGTCCATATTTTGATAAGCCGTTTTATTTAAGACATTTCCTAGTTTATGAATTGGTTTATGAATGCCTGGTGTATCAATAAATACTATTTGGGCTTCATCATCTTGATAGATTCCTTCAATACTATTTCTAGTTGTTCCTGCTTTATCAGTTGTTATAGCTAAATGAATATTTAAAAGTCCATTTAGTAAAGTACTTTTCCCGACATTAGGTCTACCCATAATTGTTACAAATCCACATTTTTTCATTAAAACATCTCCACTATTCTTGGTATATAAATAATTGCTAGGATACAAACAGTCATTATAACAAAGACAAATTCCGCAGCACTTGCTGTATCCTTGGCTACTTTGGCAAGAGGATGAAACTCTTTAGTAACAAGGTCTACAACATTTTCAATTGCCGTATTTAATAGTTCAGCAGCAGAACATGAAGCTATACAAATTATAACAGCAATCCATTCTAAAATAGTTATCTCAAATACAATTCCTAAGATGATAAAACAAATAGAAACTAAGAAAAGTATCATTAAGCTAGGTTCTGAGGTATAAGCAGCTACTAAACCAGCTATAGAATTTTTAGTAGCATTTATTATTCTTTTAAAACCAAATTTTCTATTTTTCCCTTTTAATTCCATATTTTTCTAAGACCTCCTCTTGTTTGGCAAACATTATTTTAGCATCACTTTCTGTTTGATGATCATACCCTAATAAATGATAAAAACCATGAACAGCTAAAAAACAAATTTCTCTTTCTAAACCATGTCCATATGATTCAGCTTGTCTTTTAGCAGTATCAATACTGATATAAACATCACCAAGTACTCTTTTACCTTCAGGTAACTTACATATATCATCATCTTCTAAGGCAAAAGTTATTACATCTGTTGGTCTATCAATATGTCTATAATCTCTATTTAACTTCCAGATATAGTCATCATCTACTATGATAATATTTAATTCAGCATCAATCTCTTCCATCTCCATGGCTTTTTTAATTACTTTTTTAACAGTTGTTAGATAAGGAACATCTTCCCCACTTTCGTTATAAATTCCAATTTTTTTCAAAGTCCATCACCACCATAAGTTTAACAAATTTATCACAAATTGTCATCACTAACAATTAATTTCACCTAAAAAACACATAGAAATCTTTCTATGCATTAAAGTATTATCTTAATAAATCCAATTAATAATAGAATTGCTATTATATTTAGCATCCATTCTTTAGATAGTAATGGTTTATAAAACTCTCTTGCTTTTAAGAATAAGATATAAATGTAAAAGCCAATCATTCCACCTACCGTATTTAACATTATATCATCTATATCAAATACTCTACCTATCATTAACTGCGTTGTTTCTATGGAAATAGAAGCAATTAAGGTAAGAACTAGAATAGGAAGATATCTATTTTCTTTTAATATATAGCTACAAAAGAAACCATAAGGGATAAACATTACTACATTACCTAAAACATTTTTAATAAATAATCTACTACCAAGTGAATATCTAAATATCTCTTTAAACGGTATTAAATTATTTCCTGTAACTGATGTAGTATCTTGAAAGGTAACTACTTGAAAGAGACAAAGAATATAAATCATAAAGAACAGAGCTAAAACTTCTTTATATAAGACTATCTTTCTTTTATTCTTGATAATATCAGCAATTCTTAATGATACAGCAATTATTACTGATAAAATAACCATTGGCAAGCTAAATTCTAAGACATTTTCAATAGAATTTCCAAGACTATTTAACATAACAAGTACCTCATTCTTTCTGATTTTCTAAAGTAATATCAATATTTTCTAGAGATTCATAACTAGTTATATCTTCTTCTACTTTGAAAAACAATTCTACTTCTATTTTATCAGCACTTGTCTTTTTTTTCAAAACATTTATTGATAATATTTTAATATCATTACCTATTCTTTGTTTTAATTTATCAACAGCTAGTTTTTTTATCTTTTTTAAAGTCTTATCTTCTTGATAAGCGATTTGTTTTAGTTTAATTTCTTCTTTTTTAGTAAAACTGATTCTAAAAGGAATAAGAGGGTTATTATATAGAACAGTTTCTTTAGAAATACTATTATTATATTTAAATAATTCTGATATAAAAATATTCTTATCAAGAAATATAATTTCTAAGGTATTCTTTTTCTTACCAGTTTTAATCTCTTCTTGATAGATAGTCGGAAGACTAAGATTTACTTGATACCAAACTTCAGCATAAACTTTTCCTCTTGCTGCTACTTTAGTTTTAATCTCTTCTTTATTTTTGATAAGTCCACTAATTAAGGTATCACCTTTATCTACTACATCATTCTTCTTAGTAGTAACTTCTCCATAATCAGCTTCTATTCTAGTGATTCGTCCTTTCTTCTTAGCCACTATACTTCTAGGTTTTAACTCTTCTTCTTTAGGATTATTTATTCTTCTAATTACTTTTATTTGATACATAGTACCAACTTCTTCTATTTCTAACCACTCCAAGTAGTCCTTTTCTTTCTCTAGTATTGTCTCTCTTATCGCTTCTTTTCTTTTATAAGAGACTTTAAATCTAAATCTTGTAATACCATTTTCCCTTAAATCAGTAAGAATCATATCTTTTATCTCTTTATCAGTTTCTACTACTCTAACAGAAAAGATAATATTGGTTAGCAAAATAATTACTAGAAAAGCAAAAATAGTAGAATAAAGAAATATCTTTTTAGTTTTATATAAATGGATTAAGTAAGCTTTTCCTGTTCTTTTTAGAATAGTTATTTCATAAGTAGGTGCTAGTTTTTTTATCTTTTGAAAATATTCTTCTTCTATTTCTAAAATTAAATAGTCTTTTGTCTCTTTCTTTTTTATGAAAGGTATCTTTAAAATAATTAAAAGTGATAGGAGTGAGTTTGGACGACGACCTTCTATTTTAATTATATAATGACTCATTATTCTAACTCTACTTTAGTTAAATTTCCCTGAATTAAAAGTTCATCGTCAAGCATCTTTATTAAAGATAATTTATTACCAGTTAAAGTTATTTTTTTATTTTGGGCTACAAAAGAAACTCTAGTATCTGAAAGTGAGAGTATCTTTTCATAATTGGCAATATAAACATGATCAATAAAAATATCGAAATGAAATTCATTATCTTCAATATAATTTTTTATCCTATTATATCCTATCATTTTTCCACCTATATAAATTTATGTTAGAAAAAAAAATAAAGACCATTAATTAGTCTCTATTTCCTCTAGATTGTCTGCGTTCATTCTTGCGAGCGTTCTTTTTAGCTTCTTCTCTTGCTTTTCTTCTTCTAACCCCTGGTTTATCATAAGCATCGTGTTTCTTTGCTTCTGAAGGGACACCACTACGAGCAAGCTTTTGCTTGTATTTTCTGATTTTAAAATCTAAGCTACTAGTTGTGTTATTTGACTTCTCTTTTGTTTGTGTCATTCGGCTATCCCTCCCTTCGTTTTTTTCTACAACTGATTATAACACTTGATAGGCATTTCTGACAACTATAAATTTACATTTTTTTTACATTTTAACAATGTTTTATGATATTTCCACCAAAATAATAACCGATAAGATAACAAAATATGAAGAAAAAGATAATTAGAACTATTTTAATAACTTTACTAAGTTTTAATCTAAAGGACATATTTTATCCTCACTGATTCTTCTAATTGATGAACCTAAACTTTTTCCTGAATCAACTAATATGCTTATTAACTTATTTAACTGATTTAATATTGTACCACTTAAAGTGGTAGCTCCTCCTACTATTAATAGTAAGTCTTTGTCATTTATTTTTTTCATTAATTATTCACCTCACAGCCCTTTGGAGTGGTATAGCCTTCAACTACTCCGACTAGAAAAGCTACTATAGCAGTAATTCCTACAAAAGCCCAAACAGAAAAACCACCTTTTATTCTTTTTAATTTTTCATCTTCTATTTTTTGCATCATAACCTCCAACTCTTTTTTAATACTTTTAATAATGCTATTTTTTTAATAGGTATATAAATATTACCTACTTTATTTTTAGAAAGTTTCTTATTAGTTGATAGTATTAGATAAACTAAATCATCTTTTTCTATATTTTCTATTATTTTATAGATATACTTTCTACCCTGATAGTAAAAAAATTTATTCTTTGTAATATTATCTAGTTGTTTCTTAGAAATAACAGTTTCTATTTCTTTATTATTTATGTTACAAGTGATTGCCTGATAATCAAAAATAGTTACCTTTTTCAAAAATAATATAGTAAGTATTATTATAATAAAGAAAATTATTGTTCCAATAGTTAATAAATTATTTTTCTTCATAAATTGTTCCATCCTTTAATACGTATTTCCTAGCAAATAAATCTTTGTTTTCTAAGCGATGGGAAATATATAAAATTGTTGCATCTTTATAATTATTAAATATGTTTATTAATAGTTGTCTTTCACTTTTTATATCCATATTACTAAAGCATTCATCAAATAGATAAATTTTACTATTCCGATAAAGGGCTCTAGCACATGCTATTCGCATTTTTTCACCAGTACTAAGACTATTTAACTCCATTTCGTTTATAGTATGAATATTTCTATCTTTACTAGCTAATATATTATTAAGACCAGTCACTTTTAAAATTTTATTAATACTATTCATATTTACTTTTCTTCCCATAGTTATATTTTCTAAAAGTGATTTATTTTCTATTAATATATTACTGGTTACATAAGAAATATCATTTCTTAAATCTGCTAGATTATAATGGGTAATATCTAATTCATTAATATTTATCATGCCAAACTCTGGTTCTAAATATCGGCCTAATAATTTAAATAAAGTACTCTTTCCACTACCAGACTTTCCATAGAAAAAGATATGTGATTTAAATGGAATAGTTAGATTTATATTTTTAAGTAGCTGATTTAAGCCATAAGAAAAAGAGAGATTGTTAACAGTAATATCTAATTCTTTTCCATATATATCAGGAGAATATTTTAATAACAATTCTCTTTTAAGAAGAAAAAAATCATCTAGTCTATCAATCGATTCTTTATATTCTTTTTTTGATAACAATTGAACTATTAAAGTTTCTTCGTTTTTCAAGGTTACTCCTATAAGACTTTCTAAGAATATAAAGGTAGAAAGATTGTTTATCCTTTTAGTACTGATTAATAAAACAGATAGAAGAAAAAACAATGAGAAATAATTAATATTTTCTATTAATAGGAATAAGTTTTTAGTCTTTTCCTTATACTTTTCTAAGGAACTAGTAGTTACAAAATAACTAGTCATACTATTATTTAGTTCTTTTGATTTGTCTTTTTCATAGTGATATCCTTTTATCATTTCAAAAAAATGATAAGTGCTTGATACTAATGAGTTAAATTTATCACGTTGATAATAATAGTTTTGTAAATGCTTACCAAGTCCTTTCTTTTGAAAGATAACTAGTAATAGAAAAAAGATATTACTTGTTAACAGGAAGAGAAAAACTCCCAATGATACTTTTAAGAAAATTAAATATAAAACAAGAAGCAGGGGTATTGTTCTTATAAAAATTAACTTTTGTTCAATAAAGAATTCACTTATAAATTTGGTATCTTGAAAAATAGAAAATATTTTTTCATTTTCTGATCTTTTCAAACTAGTTATAGGAAGTGATAAAAGTTTGTTTATTACTTTATTTGCCAGGGTTTTAGAAATGAATAATTTTAATATTAATTGATAATTAAATAATAAATAATCTGCAATTATTTTAAGAAAAGAGATTAAAACAAAAGGAATTATTAAAGTATACATATTTTGTAAATTTTCTGGTATTAATGCATAGTTTAGAAATATTTTTAATTCAAAAAAGGTAGCAAATTCCATGCTAAGACTAACCAAAGAAATGATTAGAAACAAAATAAAGTAGTTCTTTTTATTCTTTATTTGTTCGTTCAAAATATTTGTTACTACTTTATATCTTTCTATTATCTTGAGAAAGGAGGTTGGTTTTATAAAAAGATAATAGTTAGTACTTCTATCAAAAAATTCTTCAGCAGTTAAACTATATTTGCCTTTTGATGGATCCATTATATATAATTTACTAGCGCTCATTTTATAAATCACTACATAATGATACTTATTTGTATTTTTATCTATTACTAAATGTGCAATACTAGGAAGAATATAGTTGTTTTCCAAGTTAATTTTTCCCTCCAAGGCTTCACAATTGAATCCTAATGATTCAAATGCTTTTTTAAGTCCAAATAAGGTAACACCTGTTCCATCATATAACGCTACATCTTTTAAATATTCATTCGTTGGATAAATATTATAATAGGATAATATACATTTAAGACAAGCTATACCACAATCTGATTTACTCTCTTGTTTTATAAATAATATTTTTTTTATTTTATCACCTCCTATAATTATGATAAACATCAAAGTGTTTTTTTTCCGTTTAAAAAGAATAATATCAGTTATTTTGACAAAATAACCAGATTTTTCCAATATATACTAAAATATTAACAAGGTGGTAGAGATGCATTATCAAAGAATTAGAGATTTACGAGAAGATAATGATTTAACGCAGAAAGAAGTAGCAACAAAATTAGGTCTAAAACGTTCTACGTATGCAATGTGGGAACTTGGTGACACTAACTTTCCAATCGAAAAGTTAGCCATAGTTGCTGAAATCTATAAGACAAATGTTGAATATTTGTTAGGACTAAGTTATGATAAAAGTCCTATGAACTATGAAAAAGATATTGATTATAATTTTATTGCAAGCAATCTAAAAAAAGAGAGATTACATTTACGAAAAACACAAAAGGAATTTGCTAGTGTTTTAGGTGTGTATCAATCAAGTTATTCTTATTATGAAGATGGGCAAATAAGAATACCAACTGATAAACTTATTAAATTAGCTAATATCTATCATATTTCGTTAAATAAACTTTGTGGTGGTTCTGTTAAAAAGAAAGATCTTCATTATCTTTTCCAATAATCTCTAGAAATTTAATTTTTTTTCAAATAAATATTGACATTGCAAAATTTTTCTGTATAATTAATATTGTCTTCTGAAAAAAGGAAGACGGTACTTATCTTGCGGATGTAGTTTAATGGTAGAACCTTAGCCTTCCAAGCTAACTACGGGAGTTCGATTCTCCTCATCCGCTCCA
>CAKOYC010000008.1 GCA_934130265.1 uncultured Bacilli bacterium | reverse complement strand
GAGAAGTATGGTTTCTTTAATCTTAATTTTTTACGTTTTACTACTTTTTTTCTCATCTTTTTTTGTCTAGTTTCTAATCTTTGACTCCTTGTTTTTTTCAATTTTATCACCTCTTACCATTTTTCATTTAATAAAACTGTGGGATAACCAATGAATGGTATTTTAAATTTGACTACGCCAATTACCATATCTTTAGTTATTTTATATTTATCATATTCTTTATTTGCATCACCTTTAGTATAAATATAATATGAATCATTTATATCTATTATTTTATAGATTCTATGTACTACTACCTTATCATTATATTTATAAGCGATAATATCAGTACTTGTAAAGTCTTTATATTTTTGATCAACTATTACTACATCACCCTTATAAATAACATCTTCCATAGAACCACTTGCTACTGCTATAGCATAATATCTAAAATAACCTGATACAAAATATACCAGAGTAAAAACTAAGAGTATAGAAGGGATATAATAAATTAGTTCACTTTTTCTTTTTTTATAACTATCTTCTACAATAGATTCTACTCTATCTTTAGCTAACCATCTTTTTATTTTTAATAAGATAACTACTGGGAGTAGAAAAAAGATCAAAGAGTAGATATATTCATTAGGATTTGGAACTATCGGTAGTATATACCAATATAATTTAATTATTATTAAATATAATATATTTGGTTTATATCCAAAATTAAGACTTAAAAACGATAATAAAATATTTTCAGTTACTATAGGCAGAAAAGTAACTGCGATTAATACAAATATTTCTTTACCTAAAGTAAGACTATGAAAAGAAAAGGGAATAGTTAAATCCATCATAATATAGAAGATAGTAATTATAGTTATCAAAGCTTTATTTTCACTTGCTTTAGTTAGTAATTGATATCTTAAAAACTCTTTTAAAACTATATAAATAATTAGGGGAATAATAATCTTTACAATTGATTTAATAGTAAGATAATTAGCTGTTTTAGCAAATCCTACTAATATTCCTAATAAATAATATAGTAGAAAAAAAGATATTAAAATTATAATGATTTCTAAGATTATATCTTTGGTATATCTATGTCTATCTTTTTCAAAACCAAATAAGAAGTAACTTATAATAATTAGGAAAATAACTATTCCATTTAAAAGTGGTTGACTAAGTATTTTAAATACAAAACTATTCAGTAAAAATAACAAAATAAAGATAAAGGCAAATAGAGCTAATCTTTTATAACTTTTTTTCATTTTATCACCTATCACAAATGGCACAGTAAAAACCGTGCCAATATTTTTTTAATCTACTGAACTATAATTTAGAGTAATGTCTCCAAAAGAAACAGTAAAATCTCCATCTGCTCTATCTGAACCTGCTGCATATTCTAAAGTTACAGTAACTTGTTCAGATGCATTTTTTACTAATGAGTGATTTGAAATATTAGCAATACCACTATTTGTTTCTGCTTCACTTCCTACTTTAACTTTAACAGATATTCCGTTACAAGCCTTTTGAACTAAAGCATCAGTGGTTCCTTCTTTAGCTGTACAAACTTTAGTTGAATTTGCTCCTGTTACATTAGCATAAACAATACTTTTTAAGTAAGCTTCTAGTTCTCCAGCATTATAAGCATAAAAACTGTATACTGCTTTTTGTCCTGGTTCTTTAAATGTAGCACTTAAGTTTTTGATAGTTGGATCACTTGTGTTATCAATTGTAGCTTCTGTAGCAACTACTCCAACTGGATCAGTAACTGGTGTTATTTTACTAGTTTCAACGGCTGTATCTGAACTTGAAAAATCAACATTTAAAGTATCTTTACTTGGAGTTACTTCAGCACTAGATTGAATCTTTAAAGTATTAGAAAATGCGGCGAAACCAATTGATAAACCAACAACTCCAACCACAAGTGCTAAAATTGCAACTAACTGTACTGTTCTATTCTTTTCCATTCCTAGCCTCCTCTCTACCTATATATATAATAACATAGGAATTACTTTTTTCAAATATTTTTTACAAAATAAATAAAACCCTAGAATTAACCTAGAGTCTTATTCTCTTTTAAGTATATAGCTAGTATTGATACACCAATTAAAGTAATAATAGTACCAACTATATAGAAAATACCTGTCTTTTTAGAAGTATTAGGTACATCTTCTAGTGGTTTTGTATTAAATATCGTAGCTGTTTGAATATCTCCTGTTTCCTTAACTTCAAAAGTAACTGTTGAAGTATTTAAAACATATCCTTTAGGAGCTACTACTTCTTTTAAGGTATATACACCAACTGGCAATCTTTCAATGTAATAAGGATCTTTAGAGGAAGTCCATTCTTTAACAACTATACCATTCTTATCAGTAAGGGTTAAAGAAGCTCCTTCAATTTCCTCACTATTTGCCATATCTTTTTTGCTTATATATACTTTAGTAAAATCATTAGTAAAGTTAATAGACATTTCCTTATTATCATCAATTGTAAAATAAACTAAATTAGAATTTAAAACAACTGAATCTGGAGTCTTTGTTTCCCTCAAGTAATAATCACCATTAGAAAGTTCCTTACTTGTAACACTACTATCCTTAATAGTTAACTCTTCTACTTTAGTACCATCACTATTATATATAGTAAATGAATAACCTTTATTAGCATTAACAGTTACTTTTTTATTATTAATACTAATAGATAATATATCATTCTTAATAGTTTCCGTCTTAACCACACCACTACTTGTTACATCAAAGTATATTTTTGAATTAGAAGTAACATAACCTTCTGGGGCTTTTACTTCTTCCAAGATATATTTACCAACTTTTAATCCTTTAATAGATGTGGCATCTTCTTCTGATACAAATGTCACTGGTTCAAAATCACTATAAGTTACACTACTTAATTTTAAAGTAGCTCCTTTAATATACTTCTTAGTCTTAGCATCTATCTTACCTAGTCTTACTTCATTTAATTTGTTTTTTAAAGTGATGGTAAAGTCATAATTACTACTATTTATAGTAAATTTATGTAAACTATTATCAAGTACATAACCATCTTTAGTACTTTTTTCTCTTAAGTAATAATCTCCTTCTTTTAATGCTATTAAAGAAGAAATATCTGTTTTAGTATCAGTTGTAGTAAATGTTCCTATCACATTCTTAGAACTATCTAATAATTCAAATAATACTCCTGCTATTTGTTTATTAGTATCGGCATCTACTTTACTTAAACTTACTTTTATCTTTTTATTTTCAATAGTAGAAGTTACTTCATCTGATGTATTAGTAATAACTATTTTATTCTTAGTAGTATTTTTTATATAACCATTAGGTGCTTCTATTTCTTCTAAATAATAAGTACCTGTTTTTAAACCAGTAATAGTAGTTAAATTACTCTCACTAGTAAACTCTTTTACTGTCTTACCATCACTATCAGTAAGCTTCATTTTAGCTCCTGCTAGATATTCTTTAGTAGTAGCATCTATCTTACCTAGTTTTAAGCTATTCTTTTTATTTTTAAATACTACTTGTAAATTTTTAGTAGTAGCAGTTACTTCAAAAGCTACTTTTTCCTTATTAAGAACATATCCACTAGGTGCTTCTATCTCTTCTAAGTAATACTTACCTACTGCTAATTTATCTAAAAGATATGCTTCTTTTGTCGTAGTAAAGGTTTTAACTATTTGATTATTACTATTTAAGATATTAAACTTAGCATTATCAAGAACTTCATTAGTATCAGCGTCTACTTTAGTAATACTTATTTGATTAGTACTGTTATAGAATGTTACTGTTTGTACTTCCGTTTGATTATTACTAATAGTAAATTCTACTATTGCATCACTCTTAGTATAACCACTAGGAGCAGCTTCTTCGATAACTTTATAGGTACCTGCTTTTAATCCTTTAATACTGTGACCAGTAGTTGTTGTTACAAAAGTATCAATTACTTCACTAGTATCTTTATTAATAACTTTCAAAGTAGCACCTGCTAAAATAGTATTAGTCTTAGCATCTTTCTTAACGATAATCGTCTCGTTTTGTTGATCAGCATAATCTAAAGTTACTTTTGGATTAGTACTACTTAAAGTAAATTCTTTTGCCGTAGTATTTACGGTATAACCATCAGGAGCAGTTACTTCTACTACTTTATAAGTTCCAAGTGAAAGACCAGTTATTTTAGTATAGTCATTTGTAGTAGTAATAGTTTTTACTGTTTGATTAGCACTATTTACTATTTTCAAAACTGCCCCACTTACTACTTGTTTACTAACACTATCTATCTTTCTAATTGATACTTCTGCTTGGCTATTAGTTATTGTTTTAGTTTTATTTAAGTCATTACTTGTTATTGTTATATTTGTTGTCTTATCTGTTATATAATAACCACTAGGAGCAGCTGTTTCGGTAATTTCATAATTACCTGGTAACAAGTTAGATGTTACATGTGCTGTAGTTGTTGTAGTAAAACTATCTACTATTTCATTAGTTGCTAATCTCTTAATAGTAAAATTAGCTCCAGCTAAGTTATTATTAGTAGTACTATCTATCTTGTTAATAGTAATACTTCCTACTGGCATATTAAGACTAGTAGATATTTGTTTAGATGTTACATTAGCAGCTAGCAAGGATACAAATGACTTTTGCATAGTATCTTTCATGCCCTCTGGTGGTTCATAACCATAAGTTTTATAATCTTTATAGTTGTTAATAATATCAATATTTATACTAGATGCTTTCTTTATCTTTGCTAAAGGTATTCTAATTTTAAAGCCTTTATCTTTAGCTATAGCACTATTAGTAGTTATTACATTATTATTTTCATCAAGTATTTCTATATCACTTGCTAAAATATCACTACTAGAAGCGACTACTTTATAGTTAATAAACTCATCAGTATTAGAAGTTATTCTCATTACATTACTGACTAGATAAGTATTATCACTATCAGTAGATAATGTTCCACTACTTACACTAAAGGTCGGATTAGTAATATTAGTAGTGTTTTTAGCATTCATTGCCCCTGTTACTAAATTATTAATTACAGAGTAATAACTACTTTTCTTAATTGAACTTTTTTGATTAGCAGTAAGCACTCCATTAGTAGTATCACTTACACCTGCTGATCTATCTTGATATAACCATACAGCTATTTGTGTTAAATAATTATCATTTTTATTATTTTCTGTTAAGCTTTTATTAGGATAACCGTTTTTTATTATATAGGTATATCCATCATCAAGTGGTGTATCAACTTTTGTTACTGTCTGATTTGATGCAAAATCTTTACTTTTCTCAAGGCAATATACGGTATACTTATTACCGTTATCATCTGTTCCATAGAAAGGTACTAATGAAATAGCTTCATTCTCATCTAAGTCATCAAAAAGACTTACTCTATCAGACATAACATTCCCTGTACTAGTAACTAATTTACTAGGTGCTTCACTACTTTCTAATAGAGCATAAGATGTTAATGTTTTCTTAGCAAAGATTCCACCTATTAAAACAATTAAAACTACTAGTATTCGTACTAAATTCTTAGTACTAATTTTTCTAATATTCATAGCCTCTTTTCTATCCTCCTATCATAAGATAAGTATACCACACAACTTTAAAGTCCAAAAGAAAAAAGCTATATTTTTTTTACAGCTAATCTCTTACTTTGATATGTACTTCTCTTAATTGTTGTTCTGTAACAGTACTTGGAGCATTCATTAAGATATCGCTTCCTGAAGCACTCATTGGAAAAGCTATCGTTTCTCTAATAGAGTCTTCATCTAAAAGCATCATTAGAATACGATCAAGTCCAGGAGCCATACCTGCATGAGGTGGTGCTCCATATTGGAAAGCTTCATATAAAGCTTTAAATCTCTTTTCTATTTCTTCTTCCTCATAACCTGCTATTGCAAAGACTTTCTTCATGATTTCTAAATCATGGTTTCTAACGGCTCCACTAGATAGTTCTATGCCATTACAAACAAAGTCAAATTGATATGCTAGAATGTCTTCAACTTTTTGATCTAATCCTTTCATTCCATCTTTTGGCATACTAAATGGATTATGCATGAAACTATAACATTCATTTTCTTCATCCCATTCAAACATTGGAAAGTCATGAATGATAGCAAAGACATATTTATTAGGATCCATTAAATCAAGTTTTCTACCCAACTCCATTCTAATAGAACCTGCTAGTTCTAATGACTTCTTACGATCTGCTATAAAGAATAAGACATCATCTTTCTTAAGATCAGCTTTATCTATTAAAGTTTCACGTTCATCTTCAGTTAAAAACTTATCAATAGGACCAGCAAATGATAAATCTTCATTTACTTTTAAATAACCAATACCAGGCATACCAATACTCTTGGCATAATCAACTACCTCATTAAACCAAGAATTACTCTTACTAGCTAAGTTTTCTACTTTTATCCCTTTAACTGGTACACCTCTAAAAGGACGAAATTCTGTCTCTTCAAACTCTTCTGTTAAATCAATTATAACTAAAGGATTTCTTAAATCTGGTTTATCAGAACCATACTTTTCCATGGCTTCTTTATAAGTTAATCTGATAAATGGGGGTTCTGATATATCCTTATCTTTAGCAAACTCTTTAAATGTTTCATAAAATACTTTCTCACCCATTCTTAAGACATCTTCTTCAGTTGAAAAAGCCATTTCAAAGTCTAATTGATAAAATTCACCATAGACGCGGTCACTTCTTGCATCTTCATCTCTAAAGCATGGTGCTATTTGATAGTATTTATCAAAACCAGCACACATTAGTAATTGTTTAAACTGTTGAGGAGCTTGTGGTAAAGCATAAAACTTTCCTTTATATTTTCTACTAGGTACTAGAAAGTCTCTTGCTCCTTCAGGTGATGATGAAGTTAAGATTGGAGTTTGTAGTTCAACAAAGTCTTCACTTTCCATTAAGTTTCTTAAAAAGTGAATAACTTTATTTCTAAATAGAATAGACTGCTTAACTTTAGGATTTCTTAAATCTAGATAACGATACTTTAGTCTTACATCTTCTGATACATCTTTACTAGTCATAACTTCAAATGGTAAAACATTCTTACTCTTACCAAGTACCTTTATAGAACTAACTAATAATTCAATAGTACCAGTTTCAATTCGATCATTATAGTCATCACTATCTCTTTTACGAATCTTTCCTGTTACTGTAACAGATGACTCTCTTGTTAAATCATCAAACATCTTATCATCATTACTAACTAATTGTAGTGTTCCATAGTAATCTCTTAAATCAACAAAGATTACTCCACCATGGTCTCTTATATTTTCAATGAAACCAGCTACTTTTACTTCTTTATCAATATCTTTTTCTCTAAGACTACCAGCATAGCAGTCACGATATATATTTTTAATCATTCTTCTTCATCCTTTCTAGTTCTTCTTTAATTAATTCTCTTGTCATATTAGGATTAGCTTGTCTTTTAGTAGATGACATAACTTTTCCCATGAAGAAATTAATAACTGATAAATTATCTTCTTTTATATATTGTTCTACTTGATTAGGATATTTATCAAACTCTATTTTTATGTATTTAATTAATTCATCTTTATCGTTTATTTGTGACAAATTTTCTTTCTCTATTAATTTAATAGGATCAGTTTTTAGCTCTATTGCTTTATAAAGTATTTTCTTAGCATGATCAAGTGATAACTTATCACTACTTACTAAGTTTATTAAACTACTTAGCATTGAAGGAGTTACTACCAACTCTTCAATAGTAATTTCTAGTTTATTTAAAGTTGATAAGATACTAGTTGTTATAAAGTTAACAGCTAAGCTTACATCTTTTACATCTTTTACAGTCTCTTCAAAGTAATCTGCTAGGTTTCTTTCTTTAGCAATAATAGAAGCATCATAACAATCTAGTCCTAGTTCTTTTTGATAAGTTAAAATTCTATCTAGTTTTAATTTAGGAATAGAACTTCTTAGTTCTTCTTTCTTAGCATCTGTTATTTTAACTGGTGGTAAGTTAGCATCGACAAAGTATTTATAATCAATGGCATCTACTTTTTCACGCATAGAGTGAGTTTTTCCCATCTCATCAATTCGTCTTGTCTCTTGAATTATCTTCTCACCCTTAGCTAAAGCTTCACTTTGTCTTTTTATTTCATATTCTATCGCTTCTTTGACACTTGTGAATGAGTTAATGTTTTTCATCTCTACTTTAGTACCAAGCTTATCACTACCTTTTTCTTTTAAGGAAATATTAACATCACATCTCATCTGACCTTTATCAGTCTTCGCTTCACTAACTCCTAGATATAAGAAGACATCTCTTAAATCTTCTAGAAAGGTTACTGCTTCTAAGGCACTGGTAAGGCATGGTTCTGTTACTATTTCCATTAGTGGTACACCACTACGGTTATAATCTATTAAGGAATAGTTCTTATCATGCTCTAGACTAGCTGTGTCTTCTTCTAGATGTAACTGATGAATTAATACTCTTTTGATAGAACCATCTACTAATATATCTAAGTAACCGGTTCTTCCCATTGGTTTAGTAACTTGGGTTATTTGGTAGCCTTTAGGAAGATCTGGATAGAAATAGTTCTTACGATCAAACATTATCTCATCAGGGTTCTCGCAGTGAAGAGCCATCGCTGTTCTTAAAGCATTATAACAAGCTTTTTCATTTACAACAGGTAATATTCCTGGTAGTCCTAAATCAACTGGTGAAACGTGAATATTAGGAATCTTAGTATAACTATTTTCACTACTTGAAAAGTTTTTAGATAACGTATCTAATTCACAGTGTACTTCAAGTCCAATAACTACATCATACATTACTCTTCACCTCCTATTTGTCCTTTAAGACCGGTTAGCATTTCTATCTCATTAGCAATATTTAATACTTTCTTATCTTCTTTTATTCCACTAGTAAGGTTAATACCAATCGGACAGTTATTTACAAATCCTGATGGAATAGTGATTGATGGGAAACCTCCAAAGTTACCTAGTGCCATATGATTTTCTAATAATAGGTATTTATCACTAAGCTTATCACTATCATCATCAAACTTAGGAGCAGGTCCACCACTACAAGGTAAGATTAAGCTATCATATTCTTTAAAAAGATTTGTTAATTTATCTACTAATAATCTTCTAACTCGACAAGCATTTAGATAAAGTTTCTCTTGATTTTCTTTTTGTAAAATATAACTACCTAGAACAAAACGTCTTTTAATAAGTTCTGAGAATCCTTCTGTTCTAGTAGCAGCTATTAGACTATTAACATCATCTTTAGCTATTCTATTTCCAAAAGCGATTCCAGTTAAGTTAGAGTTATTACTAGTTGCTTCAGCACAAGATATAGTCATATAAGTAGGATATATCGCTTCTAGTAATGCTTTATCAATGGATACTTCTGTTATTTCTGCTCCTCTAGTTTTTAATCTTTCAAGAAGTGAATAAAAGTTATCTAATACTTGCATTAACTCATCATCATCTTTTTGATCATATAAGCTTCTATCAACTATTTCTTTGATATAAAATAACTTTTTACCTGCTAATGGTTCATCGATACCAGATAGTAAATCACTATCATCTTGATAAGTAGTCATATCATGAGGATCATATCCTTTAATAGTATTAGTAACTAAAGCGACATCTTTAACACTTCTTGCAAAACAACCAACATGATCAAGACTTGAAGCAAAAGCAAATAAACCATAACGAGATATTAAACCATATGTTGGTTTATAGCCAACCACTCCGCCAAAGGCAGCTGGTTTTCTAATGGAGTCACCTGTATCACTTCCAAGAGCAAAAGGGACAATTCCAAGAGCAACTGCAGCAGCACTTCCAGCACTAGAACCACCAATTTCTCTTGTCTTATCATAAGGATTTCTAACTATTCCAGTATGTCCCGTCGTTCCAGTTCCCCCCATAGCAAGCTCATCTAGAACAGTTTTTCCAACTAATACCGCTCCAGCATTCTTTAATTTCTTGTAAACTGTCGCGTCATAGACTGGTACATAATTTTTTAAGATATTACTAGATGCTGTTGTTAAAATATTACTAGTTGAAATATTATCTTTCAAAGCATAAGGTATACTTGCTAGTGGAGTAGTTCTTTTCTTCATCTTAAACTTATCACAAATAGTTACAAAACAGTTATAAGGTTCTTGGTACTTATTAGCAAGACTAACTGCTTCCCTAAATAGTTCCTCACTAGTTATATTACCATTATCTAAATTTTCTCTTAAATCACTAATTAAACATTTTCTATAATTCATCCGCTTCCACCACCCTTGGTACTTTTACTTGATCTCTTACTTGATGATCTGTATTTTCTAATACTTCATTAACAGAAAGCATCTCCATTTCATTAATCTCATCACATCTAAGTTTCGCTTCATATGAGACATATGGATAAAATAATGGTTCTGTCTTTTTTATATTAGGAATATTTTCAATAAGTTCCATTTGTTTAAGAATGGTTTTAAACTCATCTTCTAATGTTTCATACTCATTATCATCCATGTCAAACATAAGCTTTTTAGCATAGTCTTTCAACATCTCTTTAGTTATCACATTTATCAGTCCTTTCTTTAGAAAACGAAAAAGACTCTAATCCCAGCTAAGGGACGAGTCTTTTACCCGCGGTACCACCCAATTTATTATCAAGTATGATAATCACTTATCTTGTTAACGGGAGTCTACCCGGCTTAGTCTACTTTATTCTTTAAGCACTCCGAAGTGTTATTCGTTAATACTTTTCTTAACTGTTTTCACCAACCACAGCTTCTCTTATAAGTCAAGTATTCCTACTTCTCTTCATCAACGTTTTCTAGTAAAGTTTACAATAATATTTTACCCATTGTCAATATTTTTACTCAATTTTTTTGCTCAGGCAGCCATATAAATAATATTTTTGACATTATAAAAACCTATAAAGTAAGGATTTCTTTTTTGAAATTTCACCTTATAGGTTATATTTTATTGTTTACTTTCTCTTTTTTTATTCTGATGACATACATTCATTAACATATTTACCAGAAAATTTAGTTTTATCTACTGTATCCCATAATGGGCAATTACAAAACATAAATCCCATATCCTCTACATTTGTAGTGTTAAAACTACTTAAATCACTGTTAGTTAAAGATCTACAGTTTTCAAACATTTGATTCATATTTGTTACATTAATTGTATTAAAACTACTTACATTTAAGTCTTTAAGGTTAGAACAGCAATAAAACATATGATTCATATCTTTTACTAGCGATGTATCCATAGCTGATAAGTCAACTGATGTTATAGTAGAAAAATATGCAAAATAGTAAGACATGTCTTCGTTTGCAACAACTCCACCTTGTCCACCAATTGTTAACTTATATGTATTATTACCAGTGCCATCATCTTCAACATAAGCTACTGCAGAACCATCTTCTGCTTCAGATATATCCCAACTTTTTAATGCCGTAGATGGTATTACATTGTTATTTTTAGTAACCACCGTTGTCATATTATACACATAATTATCATAGTCGTGAAAATCATCTGCATAATGAATCGATGGGTCATAGCCTTTAATTTTACTTCCACTTACCTTAATACCTTCTTTTCCATAAACATTAATTTTAACACTAAATTCAAGGCCACCACCATCTCCTTGTGGATTATAAGCCTCATCTATCCACATTCTCAAACGATACTTAGTGGTATCACTAGAACTCATAGTACCAGTGGCTAAGCACATCATGTTAGCAGGTCTACCTGTTCTAGGATTTGAAAATTCATCTACTTCATAATTTTTAGGAGCCATAACACTTATTTCATTACCGTTGGAATCCAACTTTGTTAAATATAGCTTTACATAGGCATCATAAAATCTTCTTGATGAAGTAGTAACATCTTCTGCTGCTATTTCCCAGTCTATATTAGCATTACCTTGAATAGTACTAGATATTGTAAAATCAAAATACTCGCCATCGTTTAATCTTGTTTTACCAGTAGCATCTGTTGTTGGTAATGCCCCTGATAAACTAATAGTATTACTTAATTCTGTATATTTCATACTCATAATACCGGTTGTAATAACATTCTCTCTCTTACCTGTACCAGCAAATTGAAAAACTGCATAACTTACTCCTATTATTAAAACAACTAGTATCAAAGTCAAAAATATTGACAAAATCAATTGCTTTTTGTTATTCATTATTTCACTCCTCCTATTTGTTATACAAAGTAAGACAAGTGGTACCAATTATTAGTAAGTAAATGAAAGAAAAGTAGCTTCATTTCACAAAACATCATTGTATACCTTATGGTGAGCCATGATTGTTTGATACAAATGATAAGTACCAATCCTTTCTTACTATAATTAGATTTTAGCAACTATTTCGTCATTTTTCAACATTTTTTATATTTTTACTGCACCCAATATTATTTCACTAACACCTTTGCTGACTTTTAACAAGACAATTTCATCATCTAACTTTGGTTCATAGAAGATATAATAACTAGATAAATCTTGTAATTCGTTTATATAGTCTAAATGGTTATTTAATAGTTTTATGTCTTTATTATAAATAACGGTAAATATCTGATACCTTTCATTATTAAAGATAAAGTTCGGATATTTTTTTAGAAAATCACTAGATAAATAAGACTCTACTAACTGATAAGTTATTTCTTTGGAATTATTAATGGTTAGTATTTTTTCTTTTGAATTAATTTCTTCATAAGAGATATCATCTATATTGATTTTTTTAGTTAAGTTTTCTATCTCAAAAGTCATATTAGTATTAGTAACATAAACTGTATTTTTTGCTATATCATCTTTAGTTATAAAACTAAACATTACTACTAATAAAAGTAGAATTGTTCCCCACCATTTTTCTTTTTTCATTTTATCACCTGATGATAATCTAACATATTGTATATAAAAATTATGTCAAAAAAAGAACAAATCATTATGATTCATTCTTTCTTGTAAATTTATCAAATCTATCAATATCTATATCTTTAAAGTCAGTATTAGCAAGGGACTCAAATAGTTTTTTCTGATCTCTTGAAAGTTTTTTAGGAGTTTGTACTCGATAGATTATATACATATCCCCTGTTCTTCTTCTATCGTCTTTGATACCTTTACCTCTTACTCGCTGTTTAGTTCCACTATCAGTTCCAACTGGTACTGATACTGTTATATTACCATAGATAGTTGGTATTTCTTTTTTACAGCCTAGGGTTGCTTCTACAATAGTAATTGGTACTTCTAAATAGATATCATTACCATCCCTTTTAAAGTAGTCATGTTCTTTGATAGAAAATTCTAAATATAAATCTCCTGACTCTCCACCGTTAGGAGAAGCATGTCCTTTACCTGCTAATCTTAATCTTTCTCCATTATCTATTCCAGCAGGAACGTGTACAGTGATAGTTTTTCTTACCTTGATAGTACCTGTTCCACGACAATCTGAACAAGTTTTTGCAAAAGTCTTACCTTTTCCTTTACAATCAGGACAAGTTGATTTAGTAACAAATGAACCTAAAATTGTTCTTTGCTCTACCGTAACTGTTCCACTACCATGACATTTTGAACAAGTTTTCTCATCAAAACCACCTTTACCATGACAATTATCACACTCATCAATTACTTCTACATCTATGTCTTTTTCACAGCCAAAGACAGCTTCCTCAAAAGTAAGATTCATTCTAAGCAGCATATCACTACCACGTTGTTTTCTATTACTTGTCCTGCCACTAGAGAATCCTCCAAATCCTCCTCCAAATAAATCTTCAAAGATATCTCCTAAGTCACTAGCATCAAAACCAAAACCACCGGATGAAAATCCACCATATGGATTTCCGCCCGCTGATCCTCCTTGAAAAGCGGCATGACCAAATTGATCGTATTGTTTTCTTTTATTTTCATCTGATAGCACAGAATAAGCTTCTTGCACTTCCTTAAATTTTTCTTCAGCATTTTCTTCTTTACTAATATCAGGGTGATATTTCTTAGCAAGCTTTCTAAACGCACTTTTTATCTCATCTTGACTAGCACTCTTACTAACACCTAACACCTCATAATAATCTCTTTTAGTTGCCACAAGTTACACCTCCTATTTTGTTAATTCTTCTAACTCATCTACTAAACTATCAAAATATTTAATAGTATTTAAATAAACGTCTTCTTTTTCCAAATCTATACCTAATATTTTAAAAGCCTCTAATGGTTTAACATTTGAACCAGCTTTAATGTATTCCAAATATTTATCAAGTATTTCTTTATTACCATTTAAGATATCATTAGCAAGAGATGCTGCTACTGATATACAAATAGCATAACTATATAAGTAAAAACTTGTATAATAATGACTTCTATATATCCATTTATATGGACTATATTTTGTTAATTTAACCTTATTTCCATAATAGTATTTTAGTGAATCTTTAGTTATTTTACACATAAATTCTTTGGTTAGACAGTTACCATTATGAACATTTTCATGCATCAAGCGTTCCATATCACCTTCACGAACTGTTCCAAATAAATTTGATTCAATAACATCAATAATATTTTCTAAGCCAAGTATTTTTTCTTCCTTTGTCTTGCCATTTTTAATTATATAGTTTGATAATAAACATTCATTTATTAGTGAGGCAACCTCGGCGTTAATAATAGCATTATCACGATATGGAAGAGGATTATTTTCAATTAAGTATTGATGGTTAATATTGTGACCTGCTTCGTGAGCTATAGTAGAAAGTGATTCAAAATCATAATTGTAACTCATAAGAATTCTTGAATTATTACCATGCCCACTAATAGAATAACCACCACTATATTTTCCTTTATATTGACAGTAATCAATATATCTATTGTTTATTATCTTATCATACTTAGTCAAATAATCATTACCTAATGGTTTTAAAGATTCTCTTATAATTGCTTGAGCTTCCTCTATTGAGTATTCCTTATCAGAATCAGCTAACTTTGTCCCTAAATCATAGATATATAAATCATCTAAACCAAGAATTTTTTGTTTTACAGCATAATATCTTTGTAAAGAATCAACATGTTTTCTAACCGTTTTTGATAAAACATCATAAACTTTAACGTTTAATTCATCAGAAAATAGTTTTGCCTCTAGTGAATTATCAAAATGATAGATTGATGCTAAAGTATCTTCTAATTTTACATAATTATTTAAAAGACTAGCTGAGGTTGTAGCATACAAACTCGCTTTCTTTAACATTTTTGTATCAGCTTCTTTTCTTGTCTTTCTATTCTTTGATGTTTTTAAAAAACGAGAGTTAGTAGTTGTTAATTCTACCTTTTTACCATTTTCAGTTGTTACTTTACCATAATCATGTTCACTATTAAGTAGATTAGAAGAAATATGACTGAAATCATTAGTAGCAGCTGTTAATGAAGTTACTATTTTTTCTTCTTCTTCAGTTAAAATATGTTCTTTATAACGATATATATCATCCAGATATGGTTTATACATTAATAATGCATTATTATTAGAGAATAATTTTTCATATTTATCTTTAGATAATTTTAATAATTCCGGATTAAAGAAAGCCGTCAAGTTGTTTAATTTAATCATTAATAAATTTGCTTTATTTAACATATCCAAAGGTATAGGTTTACCTAATACCTCATCATTTCTAACAGTTGCATAAATATAAATTCTTTCAACTTCAACTTCAAGTCTCATGTTTTCTTCTAAATATTCATAAAGTCTAGCTGAATCAGCAGTACAACCAACATATTTTTTCAAGATATCTAAAGCTTTATCCAACTTATTATAAGATGTAAAAAATTCATCATCATCTTTATAATATTCTGTTAAATTCCACTTATATTTTTCCTCTACTTCTTCTCTATTCTTATATTCTTTCATATATCCTCTTTCTATTACTATCTAATTATTAGGCTAAAAGTTCTAGTCACCTAGAACTTTTAGATTATTATTTTTCTTCGTATTCAGCATCTTGAACATCATCTTTTTTAGATGTATCAGCTTGATCGTTACTTTCACTAGTTTGTTGTTCTTTGGCAGCTTGTTCATATACTTTAGCTGATAAATTCATAGCTTTTTCTTGAAGACTTTCTTTAATAGTTTTAACTTTATCCATATCGTTCTTTTCTAAGGCTTCTTTTAGCTCTTTTACGATATTTTCTACTTCTTCTTTTTCTTTACTATCAACTTTATCACCTAAGTCTTTTAAAGCTTTTTCAGATTGGAAAATCATTTGTTCAGCATCATTTCTTAAATCAGCTTCTTCTTTTTTCTTCTTATCTGCCTCTTTATTAGCTTCTGCTTCTTTCATCATTCTATCAATTTCATCATCAGATAAGGTTGTATTAGAGGTAATAGTAATTTTTTGTTCTTTATTAGTTCCTAAATCTTTAGCAGTTACATTAACGATACCATTGGCATCAATATCAAATGTTACTTGGATTTGTGGAACTCCTCTAGGTGCTGGTGGAATATCTGCTAATTGGAATCTTCCTAGTGTTTTATTATCACTAGCCATTGATCTTTCACCTTGTAGTACATGTACATCTACAGCTGGTTGATTATCTACAGCAGTTGAGAATACTTGTGATTTAGAAGTTGGAATAGTTGTATTTCTTGGAATTAATACAGTCATTACTCCACCTAATGTTTCAATGCCAAGTGATAATGGTGTTACATCAAGTAAAACGATATCATTAACATCTCCTGTTAATACACCACCTTGAATAGATGCACCCATTGCTACTACTTCATCTGGGTTAACTTCACGAGATGGTTCCATAGCAAGTTCTTTCTTAACTGTTTCATATACTAGTGGTACACGAGTAGATCCACCAACAAAGATTACTTTATCTAAGTCTTTTGCTTTAATATCAGCATCTTTTAAAGCTTTTCTTACTGGTTCAAGGGTTGACATAACAAGGTCATGAATTAATTCTTCAAATTTAGCTCTTGTTAAAGTCATTTCTAAGTGAAGTGGTCCATCAGAACTTTGAGAGATAAATGGTGCTGATACTTGAGTAGTTGTCATTGAAGATAAATCTTTCTTAGCTTTTTCACTTAACTCTTTAAGTCTTTGCATAGCCATTTTATCTTTAGATAAATCTACACCATTTTCTTTCTTGAATGTTTCAACTAAGTAGTCCATGATTTTATTATCAAAATCATCTCCACCTAAGTGGTTATTACCAGCAGTTGATTTAACTTCAAATACACCGTCACCTAATTCAAGGATAGATACATCGAATGTACCACCACCTAAGTCATATACTAAGATAGTTTGATTTTTCTCTTGTTTATCAAGTCCATAAGCAAGAGCTGCTGCTGTTGGCTCATTGATAATTCTTTCTACATTAAGTCCTGCTATTTTACCAGCATTCTTAGTAGCTTGTCTTTGAGCATCATTAAAGTATGCTGGAACAGTGATAACTGCTTTATCTACTTTTTCACCTAAATAACTTTCAGCATAATCTTTCATGTAAGATAAAATCATAGCTGATACTTCTTCTGGTGTATATTTCTTTCCTTCGATTTCTACTTTTTCACTAGTACCCATTAATCTTTTGATTGATGATACAGTGTTAGGATTAGTAATAGCTTGACGCTTAGCAGCATCTCCTACTATTCTTTCTCCATTTTTAAATGCTACTACAGAAGGAGTTGTTCTATTACCTTCTGGATTAGGGATTACTTTTGGTTCCCCTGCTTCTAATACTGCAACACAACTATTTGTTGTACCTAAGTCTATACCTATTATTTTACTCATATTACCTATCTCCTTTTTCTATTTCTCTATTTTATTTACTTTTACACTAGCTGGTCTAATGACTCTATCTTTTAAACGATATCCTTTTAATAATACATCTAAAACTATCTCATCTTCAAAGTTAGAATCACTATCAGTCATTAGTGCTTGCATAGTATTGGCATCAAATTCTTTACCCTCACAGTCAATTTCTTCAACACCAAATTTTTTTAACACTTCACAAAGGGAAGCATACATCATCTTAAAACCAGTTAAGAATTTTGATAACTCATCAGTTAAATCATTATCATCTAACTTAATAGCTCGTTCAAAATTATCAAGTACCGGTATTATTTCTAAGATTAAATCTTGATTAGCATACTTTAATTTATTATCAGTTTCTTCTTCTTTACGTTTACGATAATTAATCATTTCTGCTTTACTATATTGTAGTTTTTCTAACAAACTTTGTTTTTCATTTAAGATTTCTGTTAATTGATTTCTTAATTTTTCAATTTCTTCTGTTTGTCTTTCTTCTACTTTATCATGCTTACATTCACATTTTTCATCTTGACATGCACAAGTTTTCTCACAATTACATTTTTTCTCTTCATGTTTCTCTTGATTATTATGCTCATGTTTATGCTTTTTATGTTCTTTTTCCATTTTCATCACCCTTCAATATTATCTTTAATAAATTCTAGTAAACTCATAACTCGCTCATATTCCATTCTCTTAGGTCCAATTATAGCAATTGTTCCTTCTTCATTTTTTGTTTTAAAGCCAGTCTTTATAACGGTTACATCAGAATCAATATTATTTTCACTCCCGATATAAACCTCAATATTATTAGAATTATCTTGTTTAATTTCTTTTATTAAGTCTTGATCATCTAACTTAGCAAACAATCCTTTTACTTTATCAATACTACCAAACTCCGGCTGTTCTAGGAATTTTGTTTTTCCTACTACATTGATATCAGGATGAGTTAAATCATCAAAGACGTGATAAATAACATCATATAATTTTTCATGTTGCTCAACATAGTTTCCAATGATTGGTTTTATCTCAAACTCAAGTTTAGTACTAATCTCATCTATTGGTGTGCCAACTATCAGTTTATTAATCAAGTCAACCGTTTTCTTAACATCATTCATATTAACTTGATCTAGTGTTACCGTCTTATGTTCCACTTTTCCTTTATCAGTCACTACTATCATTATTAACTGATTATCAGTCAAAGGAACAACATTAACTTCTTTTAATAAGTTATCATGAGAAGCTTGACCTAATACTACTGCTGTATAACT
>CAKOYC010000007.1 GCA_934130265.1 uncultured Bacilli bacterium | reverse complement strand
CAGTTCATGCTTATACTAATGACCAAGCAAATCTAGATGTTGCTCATAAAAAAGGTATATATGCAAGACGTGGTAGAGCTAGTGCTGCTAATATAGTACCAACTAGTACAGGAGCAGCTAGTGCTATTGGAAAAGTAATCCCTTCACTTGATGGTAAACTATCAGGAATGGCAATGCGTGTTCCAGTAGTTACAGGTTCAGTTGTTGATTTAGTTTTAAAACTAAAGAAAAATACAACTAAAGAAGAAATAAATGAAGTCTTAAAAAATAATCAGAATGAAACATTAGGATATACTACTGACCCAATTGTTTCTAGTGATGTAATTGGAATGAGTTATGGTTCTTTAGTAGATGGTTTATTAACTTCAGTCAATAAAACTGATGATATGGAACTTGTTAAAATAATAGCTTGGTACGATAATGAAATGAGTTACTCTTATCAAATGGTAAGATGTGCTAAATACTTCTTAAGTCTATAAATTTTAGGGAAAAGCTTAGCTTTTCTTTTTTTATTCCTAAAAAAATGTTATACTGTCTTTAGGGTGAGTTGGCAATATGAAAAAGACAATAAGAGATTTTAATTTAAAAAATAAAAAAGTAATCATAAGATGTGATTTTAATGTTCCTATAAAAGATGGAAAAATAATAGATGATACAAGAATCAAAAATAGTTTAGAGACTATTAAATATGCAATAGATAAAAATGCTAAAGTAATATTACTTAGTCACTTAGGAAGAATTAAAGAAGAAAGTGACAAATTAAAAAATAACTTGGATGTAGTGGCTAAAAGACTTAGTAAACTACTTAATAAAAAAGTAACATTTGTAGATGAGGTAGTAGGTGAAAAAGTAGAAACTGCTATTTCGAAAATGAAAGATAAAGATGTTATCTTACTACAAAACACTAGATATGAAGACTTAGATGGTAAAAAGGAAAGTAAATGTGATTTAGAGTTTGCTAAACAGCTAGCAAGTTATGGTGATATATTTATTAATGATGCTTTTGGTACTATTCATAGAGCACATGCATCAAATTATGGAATTAGTAAGTATCTAGAAAGTGGTATTGGCTTTCTAGTAGAAAAAGAATTAGAAAAATTATCTATCTTAAATAATCCTAAAGCCCCATTTATTATTATTATGGGAGGAGCAAAAGTAGCTGATAAGATAGGAGTTATTGATAATTTATTACCAAAGTGCGATAAATTACTAATTGGTGGAGGAATGGCCTTTACCTTCTTACAAGCTGAAGGATATGAAATAGGAAATTCAATTTTTGATGCAGATTCACTAGAATACTGTCAAAAATTATTAAAGGAGTATCCAAATAAAATAGTCTTACCAATTGATGTTGCTTGTAGTATGGAATATAAAGATAGTGATAAAAGAATAGAAAAAGATATAAATGAGATAGACTTTCATGAGATGGGGTTAGATATTGGTGAAAAGACTCTTAATCTTTTTGAAAAGTATCTAAAGGAGGCAAAGACAGTCTTTTGGAATGGACCATTAGGCGTATATGAATTTTCTCTTTATGCTAAAAATACTGATGAATTATTAACTTACTTAGGAAAAAGTAAGGCCAAAGTAGTACTTGGTGGTGGCGATATTGTAGCAGCAGCTAGTAAGCTTTCGATAACGGATAAGTTTTATCATGTTTCAACAGGAGGTGGAGCTACTTTAGAATATCTTAGTGGCAAAGAATTACCAGGACTTGAAAATATAGAAGAAAAAGAGGCATAAAGATGAATAAGAGATATGTAGAAGTAGTAACTAATAAAGACTTAAATAAAATAGAGGCACTAAATGATTTTTGCCTTCATAATGATATAGAAAATGTAAGTAAAAATATTTTAACTAGTAAAGAGTTATCATCGGTTGTTTTTGAAGATTATTTAGCTTACTTTGATAATGATAAAGTAATAGATTACTGTTTTATTCATGGTGAAACAGATTTAGGAAGAGGATTTTTATCATTTCCTCGTACCATAAAACCAAGAAAAAGTACTACTTTTGTTGAAATATCTACTGATTATGCCTTTTCTAAGGGACTTGATGAAGTATCCATTATGACTAAAGATAATAATTTGAAAAACATTTTAGATAAGATGGGATTTATTTCTTTAGGTACATACAATGATATGTCATCTTACGTTTTAGGAAGAGAAGATAAAGAGAAAGGGAAAATAATGATATGAAAAACTTAAAAAGAAATAGTTTTATTATTTTAATTGTAACATTATTTGTTTTATTTTTAGTACTTAAAGATGATTATAAGAATATTATTGCTATTATTACAACAATGGATATAAAATTTGTTCTTATAGCAATTATTCTTTATGTTGCTTACCTTTTCTTCCACGCCTTAGTAAATTATTTGTGGGTAAATGAAAAAGAAAAATTATCACTACCACAAGCCTTTCAACATATGATCATTACTCAGTTTTTTAATGGTATTACTCCTTTTTCAACAGGTGGTCAACCAATGGAAATATATATGCTAAAGAATCATGGTTTTCGTTATACAAAAGCTACTAATGTTATTATGCAAAACTTTATTGTTTATCAGTTGGCCCTTGTTATTTTTGGACTATTTGCTGTTATCTATAATTTTATTACTGGTGTATTGGTTTATAAAAGCGTCTTAACTACACTTATCATTCTAGGATTTTTAATAAATACTATAGTAGCAGTTGTTATGTTGTTTGTGGCTACTAGCAAGAAATTTACTAAATCATTATTAAATATTATTACTAGATTTGGTAATAATTTGCACTTTATTAAAAATAAAGAAAAGTTTTTAGCAAAATGGGAAGAAAGATTAGAAGACTTTCATAACTGTACTAAGGAAGTTAAAAAAAAGAAAGGGTTGTTTGTATTAGGAATTATCCTAAATCTTATTAGTTTAACTTGTTATTATGCTATTCCTTTATTTTTAGTTTATAGTCTTCATGATTATAATTCTATGACATTCTTTACATCAGTAGTTGCTAGTGCTTATGTTTTAATAATTGGTTCTTTTGTTCCTATACCAGGTGCTACTGGGGGAATTGAATATGGATTTTTAGAAATATTTTCTAGTTTCTTACCAACTACTAGTGTTAGAGCAGTTATGATAATTTGGCGTTTTATTACATATTATTTAGGAATGATACTAGGTGGAATATTATTTAGTTTTCATAAGGAAGGAGACAAAGAATGCGAATAGGACTTTTTACAGATAGTTATCCTCCATATATAAATGGGGTTTCTACTAGTGTTGAGACTTTGAAATATGCTTTAGAAGCAGAAGGACATACAGTTTACGTTGTAACAGTTGGTCAAGATGCTACTACTTATTCTTATGATGAGGAAAAACATATATTGAAAGTACCAGGTGTGCCTTTAGGAATATATGATTATAGAGCTGCTAGTATCTATCCTTTAAAGGTTATTAAAAAGATTAGATCATGGAACTTAGATGTGATTCATTCACAGACAGAATTATGTATGGGTATCTTTGCTAGACTTTTAGCAAAACAATATCGTATACCTTTAGTACATACTTATCATACTATGTATAAAGATTATACTTATTATGTTTCTAGAAATCATAAATATTTTGATATGGGATGTAAGAAAGCAGTTGAGTATTTAAGTAAATTTTATTGTGATAATACAGCAGATGCATTTATTGTACCAACAATTAAAACTTATCATCTATTTAAAGATGAGTATCATTATAATAAAGAAATATATATAGTACCAACTGGTATTGATTCATCAAGATTTAATAAAGAAAATGTTGATATGTTAAAAGTTAATGAAATGCGAAAAAAATTAGGCTATAAGAAGAATGATTTTGTTTATTTGTTTGTAGGTAGAATGGCCCAAGAGAAGAATATCTTATTTCTATTAGATGTGATGAAGGAGATAAAAAAGAAAAAAAGTAATATTAAACTTTTATTAATTGGTGATGGTCCTGATAAAGACTTATATGATAAGAAAATGAAGGAGATGAATCTTACCGATTGTGTTAAATTCTTTGGTTCTGCTCCATGGAGTGATATGCCATTATATTATCATATATGTCAAGCTTTTGTGACGGCATCTGTTACAGAGACTCAAGGATTAACAGTTATTGAAGCTTTATCAGCTGAAAAACCAGTACTATGTATAGAAGATGAAGCTTTTCACACAATGGTTGTGGATAAAATGAATGGTATGTTCTTTGATGATGTTTCAACCTGTGCAAAAGAATTGTTAGAGTTAGCTCTTGATAAGAAGGAGTATAACTCTTTGAAGAAACAGACAAAAAGTTCAATAAAACTTTATTCATTATCATCATTTGCTAATAGTGTATTAGATGTCTATAAAGTAGCAATAGATAACTTTAATAACAAAAAAGATTTTCCTAATATGATTCATAATACCGTTAAGAAACTATTTGATAAAAAGGAGGATGAAGAGTGAAAATTATTTTAAATCATAAAAGTAATTTAACTTATAAAGAGATAATTAATTACTATAAAGAATATAAAGAACTAGAAACTAAACATGACTTAATTGTTTGTCCTACAACGTGTTATTTACCTATTTTTAAAGATGTAGTCTTAGGTAGTCAAGATATAAGTCCTTATAAAATGGGAAGTTATACCGGCGAAGTATCAGGGGAAGCTTTAAAATCATTAGGTGTTAAATATGTTTTTATTAATCATAGTGAAAGAAGACATTTAAATAATGAATCATTAGAGTTAGCAAAAGAAAAGTTAATAAGAGCTAAAGAAGCAGAACTAATACCAATTCTTTGTGTAGGTGAAGAAGATGGTGAAGATGCAGTTGAAGTGTTAACACATGATTTAGACTATTTACTAAAAGATTTAAATATTGACAACTTATATATATCGTATGAACCTTGTTATGCGATAGGTTCAGGTAATATTCCTAGTAGAGAAAAACTGGTGACTGTATTTAACTATTTAAAAGAAAATTATAATTATCCTTTATTATATGGTGGTAGTGTTTCAAAAGATACTATAGAACAATTAAAAGATATTCCTTATTTAGAAGGATTATTACTTGGAAAGGCTAGTCTTAGAATAGAAAATGTTAAAGATTTCATAGATAAACTATAAAGAGTGATTCGACAAAATCTCTCTTTTTTTGCTCTATCATTTTTTTATTTATTGTTATATAATAAAATTGCGTAGGGTAGTATTGATGCGTGGTAGTATATGGAAGGAGAATTTATGAAAAAAACCAACGTGTTGATGATTGATGACAACGTAGAACTAGTAAATATGGTAAAAGAATATTTTAGTGATAATGAGGATGTATCTATTACTTTAACTGCTCATGATGGAGTAGAAGGTTTAAAATTAATCTTAGAAAGAGAAAATGAATATGATGTTATATTACTTGATCTTATTATGCCTAAGAAAGATGGGATGCATGTCCTAAAAGAATTGAAAGAAAAGAATATAACGAAAAGGATCATAGTATTAACATCATTTAATGCTCAAAATGTTATAAGAGAAGCTAGTGAACTTGGTATAAGTTATTTTATTTTAAAACCTTTTGAGTTAGTAGAGCTAGAAAAACGAATAATGGAGTGTAATAGTGATAGTAGTTATAGTAAGAAGACAATTGATATGCGATATAATAACTTACAAGTATCAATTACTAAAATTTTACATGAATTAGGAGTTCCATCTCATATTAAAGGTTATCAATATATAAGAGAAGGTATAGCAGTTTTATTTGAACATCCTGATGTAGTAGGTGGAATAACTAAAGAACTTTATCCTGATATAGCATCTAAATATGATACAACAGTATCAAGAGTAGAAAGAGCAATAAGACATGCCATAGAAGTTAGTTGGAATAGAGGTAATTGGCAGTTGATGGAAGAAATATTTGGACATAGTGTTGATATAGATAAAGCTAAACCAACTAATTCAGAATTTATTGTAACAGTAGCAGATAAGCTTAGATTAGAGTTTCATCAAGATGCGGTTAGAAACTAGTATTAGACTTTTAATCTAATGCTTTTTTTAGTTTTATCATTGACTTTAAATAACTAATAAACTATACTTAAACTGTATTAAATATGTGAGGTGAATACAATTTATGGAACGAAAAATAGAAAAATTCTTTTTAAGATGGAAAGAAGATAAAATAAGAAAACCATTATTATTATTTGGACTTAAACAAATAGGTAAAACTTATACTGTCTTAGAGTTTGGTAGAAAGAACTATAAAAATATTGCTTACTTTAATACCTTACATAATGAAGAGTTATTAAAAATATTTAAGAAAGAACGTTCTATTGAACGGCTTGTTAAAGTTCTATCAGAGTTTTCTGATGTATCAATAGAGAAAAATGAGACTTTAATTGTATTTGATAATATTGAAGATGAAGAGATAATTAAAGGGGTAAAGCTATTTGGTTTTGATAGAAATGATTATCATGTAATGGCTATTACCTCAAGAAGAGAAAATCTACTTAAATTTAGTGGTGAAGAACTACAATATAAGTTTATGACAGAAATGGACTTTGAAGAGTACTTGTGGGCAAGAGGTGAGAAAGAGTTAGCGGACCTTATTAGAAAAGCTTATCAGAATAAAAAGGCTTGTTCTAAACATGCTAAGATAATGGATTTATTTTATGACTATTTATTAACTGGTGGTTTTCCAGAGGTAGTTAAAGAATCGTTTCAAAGTATTAGTAGAGGTTACTATGAAAGTGTAAAAGAAAAAGTAGCAGAAATACTTAGAACTTTCTTAACAGAGTGTGATAATTTAATAGATATTCCAAGAGGATTAGAAGTATTAGATAGTATACCTAGTCAATTAGCTAAAGAGAATAAGAAATTTCAATATGGAGTTTTGGGATATGGTAGAAGAGCTAAAGAATATGAAAATGTCATTAAATATTTAGTAAGTAATCAATTGCTTTATAGAAGCTATAAAATAAGAACAATAAAATCACCACTTTCAAGTTGTCGAGAATTGGATAGCTTTAAACTATATTATCCAGATGATGGTATTTTATCTGGAAGATATCATTTAACTAAAAAGCAATTATTAGAAAAGGCAGATTTAAAATATGCTCTTTTTGAAAATCATATTGCTCATACTTTATTTGAAGCAGGTTATTCTTTATATTATTATCAGTCAGAGGGAAAAGCTGAAGTTAACTTTGTCATTCAAAATAGAATGGGTAAAGTTATTCCAATAGAGATAGTTAAGCAAGGATCTAAATCTAAGAGTTTATCTGTTTTTATGAAAAAATATGTAGTAACAGATGCTTATAGAATTACAGAAAATAATTTTTCTATTAAAAAAGGTGTATATTATTTACCAATTTATGCAGTCTTTTGCTTAAATGAACAAATATATTAGAAAGAAGGATATAAATGAAAAAGGTTTTATTAACAATAATAGATGGATTTGGTTATCGTGAGGAAGAAAAAGGAAACGCAGTAATAAAGGCAAATCCTAAAAATATTATTTCTTTGTGGAATAAATATCCTCATACAACATTAGAAGCTAGTGGGGAGGCAGTTGGTCTTCCTAAAGGACAAATGGGAAATAGTGAAGTAGGACACTTAAATATTGGAGCAGGAAGAGTAGTAGATCAACCTCTTATGCAAATTAATCATGCGATAGAAGATGGGAGTTTCTTTAAGAATGAAGTTCTTTTAGATGTAATTAATCATTGTAAGAAAAACAATTCAGATTTACATTTGTTTTGTTTACTTAGTGATGGTGGGATTCATTCGCATATAAATCATTTATTTGCTGTTTTAGATTTATGTAAAAAAGAAGACTTTGCTAATGTTTATGTTCATGCTTTTCTAGATGGTCGTGATACTCTACCTAATGTAGCTTTAAAATATTTAGATGAATTAGATTCTAAAATAAAAGAACTTGGTATTGGTAAATTAAGAGATGTATCAGGTAGATATTATTCTATGGATAGAGAAAGAATGTGGAACTTAACTAAAGAGTATTATGATTTATTAGTACATAATGAAGGTGAGAAAATTTCGTCTTATAAAGACTATATTAATTCATCTTATGAAAAGGGAGTAATGGATGAGTTTATTGTTCCGGCAAGATTAATGGATGAAGGTAATTTAAAAGAAAATGATGGAATGATAATGGTAAACTTTAGACCAGATAGAATTACTCAATTATTTACTGCTATAACTAATAAAGAATTTAAAGAGTTTCCAAGAGTTGACTTTAAAAATACTAAATTAGTAACAATGATGATGCCTGAACATACAGTTATTTCAACTCCAGCATTTCCACCAATGCATCTTACTAATACTTTAGGTGAATATGCTGCATCTAAAGGTCTAAAGGTTTTAAGAATAGCAGAAGCTAGCAAATATCCACATGTTACTTATTTCTTTGATGGTGGTGAAGAAAAAGATTTACCTAATACTGATAAAATTATAATTCCAAGAAAAGATGTGGCTACTTATGATTTATATCCAAAGATGAGTGCTTATGAAGTAGCAGATAAATTGATTGAGACAATGGATAAGTATGATTTGATTATTTTAAACTTTGCCAATTGTGATATGGTTGGACATACTGGTAAATTTGATAAAGTAGAAGAAGCGGTTAGGGCAGTAGATGAGAATATTAAAAGACTATATTATACTGCCATTGAAAAAGGGTTTACTATGTTTATAACAGCAGATCATGGTAATGCAGAAGTTATGATTGATGATAAAGATGAAATTATTACATCACATACTACTTCACCAGTTCCATTTATAATAACTGATAATAATATAGAAAAAATTAATAATGGTAAATTAGGTGATATTGCTCCAACTATTTTAGATTATATGGAATTAGATATTCCAAAAGAAATGACAGGTAATGACTTATTAAAATAATGAAAGAAAATAGCCGAAAATGGTTGTTTTTTTCTATTGATAATAGAACAATTGTATTATATAATATAGACAAAAAAGGAGGTACTATGTCACGAATTATTTTTCACATAGATGTTAATAATGCTTTTTTATCGTGGACAGCTGTTTATTTATTAAAAGAAGGTTATAAAAAAGATATTAGAAAGATTCCGGCTGTTATTGGTGGAGATGAAAAACAAAGAAGAGGAATAGTACTTGCTAAAAGTCCTATTGCTAAAAAATATGGAATTGTCACAGCAGAGACTTTGTATAGTGCAAGAAAAAAATGTGGTTGGCTAGAAGTTTTTCCACCTAACTACCCTTTTTATGTAGAACAGTCTAAAAAATTATATAGTTATTTAGCTAGTTATACACCTAATATTGAACAGTACTCAATAGATGAATGTTTTTTGGATATGACTGGTACCTCTTTACTCTATGGTAATGATTATCTAAAACTAGCGTATAAAATAAAAAATGAAATTAGAGAAAAATATGGTTTTACAGTAAATATTGGAATTGGTGAAAATAAGCTTTGTGCTAAAATGGCTAGTGATTTTGAAAAGCCTGATAAAGTTCATACTCTTTATATGAATGAAATTGAAACAAAAATGTGGCCCCTTCCCGTAAATGATTTATTTATGTTAGGAAGAAGTTCTGCTAAAAGATTAGAAGAATTGGGAATAAAGACAATAGGGGATTTAGCTAAATGTTCACCTACTTTCTTAAGGAAACACTTTAAAAAACAGGGTGATTATTTTCTAGAAGCTTCCAAGGGAATTGATTATTCACCTGTAGTTCCTAAAAGTGTTAAGAATAAATGTATTAGTATTTCTAGGACTTTACCATATGACTATACAAAGAAAGAAGACTTAGAAAAAGTTTTATTTGATGAAGTAGAAAGTGTTACTTTTGATCTTAGGAGAAAAAAACTTTATGCTAAGACAGTTGCTATTACATATAGAAATTTTCTATTTAAGAATTATTCTCATCAAATGACTATGGATAATCCAACTGATTTGACTAATGATATATATAATCAAGTATTAGTTTTATTTGCAAGAAGTTGGAAGGAGGATCCTATCAGAAATATAGGTGTTAGACTTTCAGATTTAACAGATGAGAAAAAAGAACAAATGTCAATCTTTGATAATATAGAGAAAAAAGAAGTTAGTGAAGTTGAAAAAGTAATGGACGAAATTATAAATAAATTTGGAAGGGATAGTTTAAAATTTGCTAGCAAAAGTGCTAAAAAAAGTAAAGACTAGCAACTTTACATTTTCCTAAAAAAATATTTCACAAAAAAAAATAAAATTTTAAGAAAAAACTGCTTGTTTTTATAGAAATAGTATGCTAAAATTAAATACGTGTGACTGCTTAGATGTGAGAGGTTGCCGATACGCCAGGTTAAGTTGACAATGGAAATCGGGTTATTCGCACGGAGCAAGTCTATACTAGATATAGGCGAAGGGAGGAAGTTACTATGTCAACAGAAAAAGTTCGCATCAAGTTAAAGGCTTATGATCACAGAGTACTTGACGATGCTGTAACAAGAATTGTAGAAACTGTCAAAAGAAGTGGAGGAGAGGTTATTGGACCTGTACCATTACCTACTGAAATTGAAAAGTTTACAATTTTAAGAGCTGTTCACAAATATAAAGATAGCCGTGAACAATTCGAAATGCGTACACACAAACGTTTAATTGATATCAAAAACCCTAATAAGGATACAATTGAAGCTTTAAAACGTTTAGATTTACCAAGCGGTGTAGACATTCAAATCAAAATGATTTAATAGGAGGAAAAAATGAAAGGAATCTTAGGAAAAAAGGTCGGAATGACACAAGTTTTCACAACAGAAGGAAAATTAATTCCTGTAACTGTTGTTTCTGTTGAGCCTAATGTTGTAACTCAAATTAAGACAACAGAAAAAGAAGGTTATGATGCAATTCAATTAGGATTTGATACTATTACTGAAAAAAGAAGTAATAAACCTGAAATTGGTCATACCAAAAAAGCTAATACAGAACCTAAGCGCTTCTTAAAAGAAATCAGGGGCGTTGATACAAATGATTATACTTTAGGTCAAGTAATTGATGCTTCAATATTTGAAGCTGGAGAAATAGTTGATGTAACAGGTATCAGTAAAGGAAAAGGTTTCCAAGGTGTTATCAAACGTTATAATCAATCTCGTGGACCTATGGGACACGGTTCTCAATACCATCGTGGAGTTGGTTCTTTAGGTACAATGAGACCAATGCATGTATTAAAAGGTAAAAAGTTACCTGGACAAATGGGTAATGTAAAATCTACTGTTCAAAATCTTGAAATTGTTGCAGTTGATTTAGAAAATAACATTATCTTAATTAAAGGAAACGTACCTGGACCAAAGAAAGGTCTTGTTCAAATTAGAACAGCCGTTAAAAAGCCAAGTCAAAAAAATGATGCAGCTGACTTAATTACTTATCAAAAGGAATCTAATGAAGTTATCGAAGAAGCTGTAGAAGCACCAGTTGAACAAGTAGAAGAAAAGTCAGAATAATCATCACAAAATAAAAGAAAGTGATTGAAGGAGGAAAAAGCATGAAAAAGGTAAAACTTGTAAACCTTAAGGGTGAAGAAGTTAAAGAATTAAAAGTAAATGAAATTTTTGATATTACCCCAAATGATAAAGTATTATATGATGCGATTATTCTTCAACAAGCATCATTACGTCAGGGGACACACTCTACTAAAACTCGTAGTGAAGTAAGTGGTGGAGGAAGAAAACCATGGAGACAAAAAAGTACAGGACATGCCCGTCAAGGTTCTATTAGAGCTGTTCAATGGGTAGGTGGTGGACGTTATGGAACACCAGTACCTCGTGACTATAGTAAAAAACAAAATCGTAAAGAACGCCGTTTAGCATTAAAGAGTGCCTTTGCTCATAAATTCTTAGATGGAGAAGTTATGGTAATTGAAGAATTAGTTTTTGGAACACCAAAGACAAAAGAAATGGTATCTTTACTAAAGAATATGAAAATTGAAGACAAAAAAGTATTATTTGTTGTAGACCAATTTGAAGAAAACGTAATATTAGCTTCAAGAAACTTACAAAACATCGCTTTAATTTCTAGTGATGAAGTAAATGTTCTTGATATTGTAAATAGTGACGTTATGGTTATGACAGAAAAAGCTCTTAAAGACGTAGAGGAGGTGCTTAAATAATGGATACTAAGTATTTAGATATTATTAAAGCTCCAGTTATTACTGAAAAAAGTGGAGTTATAGCACAAAATGGAAAATATGTTTTCAAAGTTGATTCTAGAGCTAATAAAATAGAAATTAAACAAGCTATTGAAAAAATATTTAATGTTCATGTTAAAGAAATTAGAACAATTAACGTAAAACCTAAGAAAAGAAGAGTTGGACGCTATACTGGTCTTACAAATCGTTGTAAGAAAGCTATTGTTAAGTTAGCTGAAGGCGAAGAAATTAATCTTGGTTAGAAGGAGGAAATAAGTTATGGCAATTAAAAAGTTTAGACCTACTACACCAGGACAAAGAAATAAAAGTACTCTTGTCAATGAAGAAATAACAAAAAGTACACCAGAAAAAAGTTTAGTTGTAACACTTAACAAAAAAGCTGGTCGTAACAATCAAGGTAAAATAACTGTTCGTCATCAAGGTGGAGGAGTTAAAAGAAAATACCGTATCATTGATTTCAAGAGAAATAAATTTGATGTTGAAGGTGTTGTAGCAAGTATTGAATACGATCCAAATCGTAGTGCTAACATTGCATTAATTAATTATTTAGATGGTGAAAAAAGATATATTATTGCACCTAAGGGATTAAAAGTAGGAGATAAAATCGTAGCTGGTTCTAATGCTGACATTAAAACTGGTAATGCCCTACCTATAATGAATATACCTGTAGGTACAGTTATTCATAATGTTGAACTTCGCCCAGGAAAAGGTGGAAGCTTAGCACGTAGTGCTGGAAGTTCTGCACAAATCCTTGGTCGTGAAGGAAATTATGTAATGATTCGTTTATCAAGTGGAGAACAAAGACGTGTACTTGGAACTTGTATGGCAACTATTGGTGTAGTTGGTAATGAAGATTCTAATCTAGTAAAGCTTGGAAAAGCTGGAAGAAAACGTCATATGGGAATTCGCCCAACAGTTCGTGGTTCTGTAATGAATCCAAATGATCACCCTCATGGTGGTGGAGAAGGAAGAGCACCTATTGGTCGTAAAGGACCTGTTACTCCTTGGGGTAAACCTGCTCTTGGATATAAAACAAGAAATAATAAACGTACGGATAAATTTATTGTTCGTCGTCGTGGAAGTAAATAGGGAGGAAAATAATGGCAAGAAGTTCAAAGAAAAAACCTTATGTTTTTGATAGATTATTAAAAAAGGTAAAAGAATTAAACAAAAGTGGTAAAAAAGAAGTAATTAAAACTTGGTCACGCCGTTCTACTATTTATCCTGATTTTATTGGTCATACATTTGCTGTACACAATGGACGTGAATTTATTCCTGTTTATGTTACAGAAGATATGGTTGGACACAAATTAGGTGAGTTTGCATTAACTCGTAAATTTGGTGGACACGGAAGCGACAAGAAGAAGTAGAAGACAAGGGAGGAAAATTTAGATGGAAGAGATAAAACAAGCACAAGCAATTGCTAAAATGCAAAGGATTTCTCCAATCAAGGCACGTCTTGTAGTTGATATGATTCGTGGTAAAAAAGTTAATGAAGCCCTTGCAATTTTAAGTAATACTAATAAAAAAGCAGCCGTTATGGTAAAAAATACATTAAATTCAGCTATTGCTAATGCAACTAATAATCATGATATGAAATTAGAAAACTTATATGTAAGTGAAGCAAGAGTTGATGCTGGTCCTGTAATGAAGAGAATTTTATTTGATTCTCGTGGACGTATCGGTCATAAAGATAAGAGAACTAGTCACATTGTTATTAAAGTGGCAGAAAAATAATAAGGAGGAGAAAAAATGGGACAAAAAGTTGATCCAATTGGACTAAGACTTGGAATCAATAAAGATTGGGAAGCAAAATGGTATGCTTCAAAAACTGACTTCTCAAAAGTTTTAGCTAACGATCTTAAAATTCGTGAATATATCAAAAAGAATTTAAAGAATGCAGGAATTGCAAAAGTTGAAATTGATCGTACTAATAAGAAATGTGAAGTTACCATTCATACCTCTAAACCTGGTGTTATCATTGGACGCGGAGGAGAAGAAATTACAAAGCTTAGAAAAGATATGACAAAGGAAATTGGTGAAAATATCAATGTTTCTATCGTAGATATCAAGAAAGCTGATTTAAATGCTCAACTTGTTGCTGATTCTATAGCAAATCAAATTACTAATCGTGCATCATTTCGTATGGCACAAAAAAGAGCTATTAGAAATGCTATGAAAGCTGGAGCAAAAGGAATTAAAACACAAGTATCTGGACGTTTAGGTGGAGCTGATATGGCTCGTAGTGAACATTATATAGAAGGAACTATTCCTCTACATACATTACGTGCTGATGTTGACTATGCTACTAGTGAAGCAGATACAACTTATGGAAAAATCGGAGTTAAAGTTTGGATCTATAAGGGTGAAATCCTAAACAATAAAAAGGCTAAAGGAGGTAATTAATATGTTAATACCATCAAGAACTAAATATCGTCGTGTTCATAGATTACCTTACGAAGGCAAAGCTAAAGGTAATGTAGAACTTCATTTTGGTGAATATGGTCTTATGGCTAAAGAAGGAGCTTGGATTACAGCTAACCAAATTGAGGCAGCTCGTATTGCTATGACACGTTATATGAAACGTGGTGGAAAAGTTTGGATTAATATTTTCCCACACTTACCATTAACTGCTAAAGCTATTGGTACTCGTCAAGGAAAAGGTAAAGGTAGCGTAGATAAGTGGGTTGCAGTTGTTAAAGAAGGAAAAATCATGTTTGAAATTTCTGGAGTATCAGAGCCTGTTGCTCGTGAAGCTTTAAGACTTGCAAGTCATAAATTACCAATTCAATGTAAATTTGTAAAAAAAGAGGAAGGTGGTGTTACGAATGAAGATTAGTGAAATTAGAGAATTATCAAATGAAGAAATCAATGCTAAATTAAAAGAATCTAAAGAAGAACTTTTTAACTTACGTTTTCAACAAGCTACAGGTAATCTAGAAAAACCTTCTCGCATTCGTGATTTAAGACACACCGTTGCTAGATTAAAAACCGTTTTAAGAGAACGTGAATTAAAGGAAGAAGTATAGGAGGGAATTTATGGATAAGAAGAAAAGCCATGAGTTAGTAGGTAAAGTTGTTAGTGCTAGTAATAATAAGACAATTACTGTACTTGTAGAAACACATAAAATGCACCCACTATATCATAAAAGAGTAAAATCATCAAAAAAATATAGTGTTCATGATGAAACAAATAAAGCTAAAGTAGGAGATGTTGTAAGAATCGTTGAAACTAGACCACTTTCTAAAACAAAACATTTCTACTTAAAAGAAATCGTAAAAGAAGCTATAGTATTATAGTAAAAGAAAAAGGAGGATGTAATCGATGTTACAACAGGAAAGTAGATTAAAAGTTGCTGATAACTCTGGTGCACGTGAATTATTAGTAATTCGTGTACTTGGTGGAAGCCATGTTAAGACTGGAAATATTGGTGATGTAGTAGTAGGAACTGTGAAAAATGCTATTCCAAACTCCCCATACCCAAAAGGTAAGGTTGTAAAAGCTGTTATTGTTCGTAGCAAACAAGGTCTAAGACGTGAAGATGGAAGTTATATCAAGTTTGATGACAATGCTTGTGTTATCATTCGTGATGATAAGACTCCTGTAGGAACTCGTATCTTTGGACCAGTAGCACGTGAACTTCGTGAGAAAGATTATATGAAAATAGTATCTCTTGCTAAAGAGGTATTATAAGGAGGTTATTATGAAGTTAAAAGTTGGAGATAAAGTAGAAGTAATTTCTGGTTCTGATAAAGGAAAAACTGGTAAGATTATTAAAACATTAAGAAGCGAGAACAAAGTTATTGTTGAAGGTGTTCACATTGTTAAGAAACATCAAAAGAGTAATGGAAATACAACTGGTGGAATTTTAGAAATAGAAGCACCAATTGATGCAAGTAATGTTATGATAATTGATCCAAAAACTAAAAAGAGAACAAGAATTGGCTATACTAATGATAAAAACAATAAAAAAGTAAGAATTAGTGTCAAGTCAAAAGAGACACTTGATTAGTGTGGAAGGAGGGTATAACGAATGAACCGCCTAAAAGAAAAATACGTAAAAGAAATTGTTCCAAGTTTAATGAACAAATATAATTATAAATCAATTATGGAAGTACCTAAGTTAGATAAGGTAGTTATTAACATGGGTGTTGGTGATGGAGCTAGTAATGCAAAATTATTAGATGCTGCTGTTAGTGATTTAGCTAAAATCTCTGGACAAAAGCCAGTTGTTACAAAAGCTAAGAAGTCAATTGCTGGATTTAAAATCAGAGAAGGTCAAAAAATCGGATGTAAGGTAACTTTAAGAGGAGAAAATATGTATAACTTTGTTGATAAGTTAATTTCTATCTCTCTTCCTCAAGTACGTGACTTCCGTGGTGTTAGTCCTAAGTCATTTGATGGACGTGGAAATTATACTTTAGGTATTAAAGAACAATTAATCTTCTCAGAAATCAATTATGATGAAGTTGTAAAAGTACGTGGTATGGATATAGTATTTGTTACCACTGCAAAGACCAATGAAGAAGCTTATGACTTATTAAATGAACTTGGAATTCCATTTAGAAAGTAATTGGAGGGATAAAATGGCAAAAAAAAGTATGATTGTAAAAAATAATAGAAAGCCAAAATTTAAAGTACGTGAATATACACGTTGTACACGTTGTGGTAGACCTCATGCTGTTATGAGTAAGTTTGGGATCTGTCGTATATGCTTCCGTGAATTGGCTTCAAAAGGACAAATACCAGGCGTTAAGAAATCAAGCTGGTAGAAGGAAGGAGGATAAGAATGGCTGTAGTTACAGACGTAGTTGCGGATATGTTAACTCGTATTCGTAATGCTAATCAAATGCGTTATGAAAAAGTAGTTGTACCTTCATCAAGCGTTAAGGTTGAAATTGCAAGAATCTTAAAAGAAGAAGGATTTATTAAAGACTACAAAATTGAAAAGAAAGATGATAATGTACAAGGTGAGATTATCCTTACCTTAAAATATGGTGAAAAGAAAGAAAGAGTCATTACAGGACTTAAAAGAATTTCAAAACCAGGACTTCGTGTTTATGTTAAAAATGATGAGATTCCTCGTGTTTTAAACGGATTAGGAATTGCTATTATTTCTACATCACAAGGTATTATGACTGATAAACAAGCTCGTAAATTAAACATTGGTGGCGAAGTTTTAGCATACATTTGGTAAAAGGAAGGTGAAAAAATGAGCCGTATTGGAAATCGTAAAATTGAAGTTCCTGAAGGAGTAACAGTTAAAGTAGAAAATGATATCGTAACAGTTACTGGTCCAAAAGGAAGCTTGTCTCAAAAAATGTTAAAAGGTATTTCTTTAGAACAAGAAGGAAATACAATCACATTAACTAGAGTTAACGATGCAGCGAAAGCAATGCATGGAACAATGAATGCACTTCTTCATAATATGATCCTTGGGGTAACTAAGGGATATGAAAAAGGTCTAGAAATCATTGGTGTTGGTTACAGATTTAATGTAGCTGGTAACAAATTAACAATTAATGCTGGATATTCTCATCCTGTAGTTATGGATGTACCTGAAGGACTTACGGTAGAAGCTCCTAGCAATACTGAAATTGTTGTTAAAGGTATTGACAAAGTATTAGTTGGTGAATTTGCTGCTAATGTTCGTAAAGTAAGAAAGCCTGAACCTTATAAAGGAAAAGGTATTCGTTATAAAGATGAACATATTCAACGTAAAGAAGGAAAGAAAGCTGCTTAGTAGGAAGGAGAGAAAATTATGGTTAGTAAAAAATCAAGAAATAGTATGAGAGAAATGCGTCATGCTAGAATCAGAAAACAGTTACATGGTACTGAAGCTGCTCCTCGTCTTAGTGTATTTCGCTCAAACACAGGCATTTATGCCCAAATTATCGATGATGATAATAAAAAAACATTAGTATCTGCTTCTTCATTAGATAAAGATTTAAAATTAAAGAATGGTTCTAATATTGAAGCAGCTAGTAAAGTCGGTGAAAGTATTGCTAAAAAAGCAAAAGAAGCTGGCATTACAAAAGTAGTATTTGATAGAGGTGGATATCTTTATCATGGACGTGTAAAAGCTTTAGCTGATGCTGCACGTAGTAATGGATTAGAATTCTAAGGAGGAAAAAATATGCAAAAGCAAACAAATGAAGCCAAGAACAAAGAATTTGAAGAATTAGTAGTTGAAGTAAAAAGTGTTACTAAAGTTACTAAGGGTGGTAGAAATCGTCGTTTCTCTGCAATCGTTGTTATTGGTGATAGAAAAGGAAAAGTTGGCTTAGGTACTGGAAAAGCTAGCGAAGTACCTGATGCTATTAAAAAAGCTATTCAAGCTGCTAATAAAAACTTAATTACTGTTCCTCTTGTAGAGGGAAGAACTATTCCTCATGAAGTTGTTGGACGTAGTGGTGCTGCTAGAGTTATGTTAAAGCCTGCTAAAGAAGGTACTGGAGTTATCGCTGGTGGTAGCGTTCGTGCTATCTTAGATTTAGCTGGTGTTCGTGATGTTGTTTCTAAGTCTTTAGGAGCAAGAACTAAACTAAACATGGCAGAAGCTGCAATGAATGGTTTAAAGAGTATGAAAACAGTCGAAGAAGTTGCCCAACTTCGTGGTAAAAAAGAAGAGGAGATTTTAGGATAATGAAGTTACATGAATTAGAAAAAAATATTGGTGCTACACATGCTAAAAAACGTGTAGGTCGTGGATCTGGTTCTGGTTTAGGTAAAACATCAGGTCGTGGACAAAAAGGGCAAAAAGCACGTAGTGGTGGAAGTATAAATCCAGTATTTGAAGGTGGACAATTACCTTTATATCGTCGTTTACCTAAAAGAGGATTTAGTAACTATCCTTTCAAAAAGGAATATGCTGTTATCAATCTTTCAGATTTAAATGTATTTGAAGATGGTACAGTTGTTACTCCTGCTTTATTAAAAGAAAGAGGAATTGTTAAAAAGCAACTTTCAGGAATTAAAGTTTTAGGAGAAGGACAATTAGAAAAGAAGCTTACTGTTCAAGCTCATAAATTTTCTAAGAGTGCAATAGATAAGATTAACGAATCAGGAAGTAAAGCTGAGGTGATCTAGTATGACATCTCTAGTAAAGCAATTATTCAAACCTACTAATAGAGATTTACTTAAAAGAATAGGTTTTACAATGTTAGTACTTGCAATCTTTATCATTGGAACAACTATTCAAGTTCCAGGTACGGAAAGTATTACTAAGAATCTTGGATTTTTAGAATTAATTAACTCAATGGGTGGAGGAGCATTACAAAACTTTTCAATCTTTGCTTTAGGAGTTATGCCATATATTACGGCTACTATCTTAATGCAATTATTACAAGAAGTGCTTCCTTCTTTGCAAGAGTTAAGTAAGCAAGGTTATATTGGAAGACAAAAGATTAATAGAATATCTCGTTATATAGGTATATTATTTGCTTTCATTGAAGGCTATGCATTTTCTTTCATGTTTTTAGGAAAAGCTGCTCAACCCATGGAATATTTATATGTTTCATTAATTTTAACAGCAGGTACTGCATTACTTCTATGGTTAGGTGATCAAATATCACAAAAAGGTATTGGTAATGGTTTAAGTCTTATAATTATGGCTGGAATTATTGCTACTTTACCACAAATGTTTATTGATGCATTTAATGGATTAGTTACATTTAGTGGTACAACTCAAGAGATAGCTTTTGGGTTAGTTAAATTTATACTTTTTGTCTTAATTTATTTTGGTATTGTAGTAGGGGTTATTTTTGTTCAAGAAGCAGAAAGAAAGATTCCTATTCAATATGCTAATAAATCAGGAAGTTTTGGAAATCAAGCTTCTAGTTTTGTACCAATTAAAATAAATAGTGCTAATGTTGTTCCAGTTATTTTTGCCTCAAGCGTTTTAGCTGTTCCAACAATTATAGCAGCACTAGTTAATAAGGAAAGTGTTACCTTATTTATTCAAAAATATTTAACTTATACTACACCAGTTGGTTTTATAATTTATGTTATTTTAATATTCCTATTTGGTTTTGTTTATACTTATATGATATTCAAACCAGATGAGTTTTCAAAGAATTTAGCAGAGAATGGTGGTTATATACCAGGAATAAGACCAGGTGAGGAAACTAAGAATTACTTTTCTAAAGTTTTGATGAGAGTTACTTGTATTGGTAGTGGTTTCTTATGTATCATAGTTGCTTTACCAATAATATTTTCAAATATAACTAGTTTACCTAGTAGTGTAAGTATTGGTGGTACAGGACTTTTAATTGTTGTTGGTGTAGCACTAGAAACTTATAAACAAATAGAAGGTAGTCTTCTTTCTAGAAATTATAAGAAAGGATATCACCGTCGATGAAAAATATTATATTAATTGCTCCCCCTGCTGCTGGTAAGGGGACACAAAGTTCTTTGATAGAAAAAGAATATAATCTTCCACATATTAGTACTGGAGATATCTTAAGAGATATCTCCAAGGAAGATTCTGAAATGGGACGTTATATATTAGAAACTTTATCTTCTGGTGGACTAGTAAAAGATGAGATTATCTATGAATTAATTGAAAAAAGGTTAAGACAAGATGATTGCAAAAATGGTTGTATCTTAGATGGGTTTCCTAGAAACTTAGAACAAGCTAAAAAGTATGATGAAATATTAAGTAAATTAAATCAAAAATTAGATTATGTTTTAGTTCTAGATATTGATTCAAAAATATTAGAAAAACGTATTACTGGTAGACGTATTTGTTCTACTTGTGGTGCTGTTTATAATATAAATACAGAATCAGAAAAACCAAAGGAAGAATCTATTTGTGATAACTGTGGTGGTAGATTAGAACAAAGAAATGATGATAATGTAGAGTCATTTCAAAATCGTTATAAGGTTTTTGAAGAAAAAACTGCTCCACTTCTTGACTATTATAAACAAAATGGTGTATTATATGTAATCAATGGTGTTGGTAGTGTTCAAGAAGTATTTGAGCGAATTAACAAGGTTTTGAAGGGGAGATAAGAGTGATTACAATTAAAAGTGAAAGAGAAATAGAACTTTTAGCAAAAGCAGGGCATATTGTGTATTTAACACATCAATATCTTGCTCCCTTTATT
>CAKOYC010000006.1 GCA_934130265.1 uncultured Bacilli bacterium | reverse complement strand
GAAGAAAAACCAAGTTTACTACTATCAAAATCTTTAGGCATTGTAATGGTAAAAGTTATATTACCAATAGCTGTATCCCATTCATCACCAATAATATTGTAATATAATTCATCATAATCTTTAATTCTATCTTTTCCTAAATTATAAGTATACTTAATTACATATGTTTGTTCACCTGTTAAGGTTTTGTTAGCATCACCAATTTGTATTATGTAATCTCCATTTTCTCTTGAAACTTTATATTTATTATTAACAGATAGATTTGTTATTCTAGCTCTATTAGTTGATTTACTACCATCTAATCTTGTTATTTTATTAATCAAAGGAATAGTTCTAAATATCCCATGTTTTGGTTCGTTAAAATAAGCAGCAATTGTTTCAATAACATCAAAAGTATTATCTTCATTTACTTTAATATTTACATCATATTTATCAAGAACATAATCATAATAAGAGTAATCACTAACCTTACTAGGTGTTAACATATTACTACTATAGTAAGCACCATCAGTATTAACTTCTAACTGATAATAAGCTATTTCACTAACACTGTGTCCATTTAAAATAGATAGATTAGACATTAGATTAAAGCTACTATTAGCAATTGGAGCAATACTTTGCTTATTACTTTTAGCAATTAGATTATAATTTTTATCATAATAATATACAGTAGTCGAGTAATCAATATTACTATTAGAATTGTTTTTTATTATTCCAGTTAATCCAAAAGCTTTAGTTGATGTATTAGAGTAATCATTAAAAGTAATATTAGAGACGCTTAAGTTGTCAACTTCTAAATACTCTTTATTGTTAACATTAACATAAGATGTTTTTTTACTTAAAGCATAAGTATCCATTGGCAAAATATTTATTAATAGTATAAATATTATAATAGATAAAAATCTAAGTTTTTTCATAGTATCTCCTCTTCATCAAACATCACTTGATGTCATACTTCTTTTAACTGATTTCATAGTAGATTTAATAAAACTAGAAAACTCCTCCAAGTTAAAGTTATCATCTTCCACATACCAACTTGGAGCTGTTAGATTAATATCTTTAAATTTATCTATCCAAGTATCATATTCATTTAAAGTATAAGCATATGGTAGTATATCGTAAAAATAATTGGGGTTTTCTTCTAACAGATTAAGTATTTTATTTTTATCACCTAATTTAATAAATTGTTTTAATCCTTCTATTTCCTCTAACATATCTTTTCCATATCTTGTTCTTTTAGTAATATTTTTAGCACATATTATCATTACACTTATACAAGATAATCCATAAATATTGATTAGTAAATAGGATAAATTGTTTACTAATACTGGTAAGACCAATCCACACCAAGGTAATAGAAATAAACCTAATACAAAGCAGATTTTAGCAAATAAATTAGTATAGGTATCAATATTAATATAAGAATATAAAAAGATTATTGGAAAGGCTAAGGCTATAACTAAAATCATATCATTTTTATATGATAGAACTGGAAAAATAGTAACTATACAATATGTTATAATTACCATTAGAGTAATTAATAACTTTGTTAGTAAAGTTCCTTTTTCATAAATTTTATCTTTACTACTATTTATATTTGACAATATTCTATTCATTGTTCTATAAAAATTATCATATAAATCATCAGATGTTATTACATCAGTTTTACTTTCATTTAATGGAAAATTATACTTTCTTTTTTTAGTAAATAATCCATCAATAAATAACTGCTCATTAATATTATCTTCATCATATTCTTTAGTCTTAACTAATCCATAACTATCATTAGTTTTAATGACTTTAATATATCCTTTATTAGCAAGATAAAGAAGTAGAGATGTTACATCTTTATTAGTAGCACCACCTTTATATATAAAACCAACATCTAAACTATTTAATTCTTTTGGAGGATAAAAATTTAATGCTTTACCATTGTTTTTATTACCTCTAAATTTACTATATAGATATAAAGAAATAAATAGGAATACTATTGGAAGTATATATAATAAAATATTTAGATTTTTCATAATTCCTCCATTATAAATTAATTTTTATATTTTGTTTTTCTTCATAGTTTGCTTCAAACATTCTTTTTGTTTTGTAACCAAATAACTTAGCAAAGATATTATTAGGAAACATTTGCACTTTATTATTATAGATTCTAACTGTTCCATTATAGTATTTTCTAGCATTAGCTATATCATCTTCGATTTTTGTTAGCTTACTACTTAAATCAATAAAGCTTTCATTAGCTTTTAATTCTGGATAAGCTTCTTTTAAAGCCATGATTTTAGAAACATCACTAGATAGTTCTTCATTGTTTATAATTTTCTCATCATTTGTCATTTCATTATATATATTATTTCTTAATTTTGTAACCCTCGTTAAAGTTTCTTCTTCATATTTAGCATATCCTTTTACGGTTTCTACTAGGTTAGGAATTAAGTCCCATCTTTTCTTTAAATAGACATCCATTGTAGAAAAAGCTTCTTTTACTTTATTATCTAAACTGATAAAGTTATTATATAAGATGAAGACATAAATAATAATTAAAATAATAACTGCCAAGATAATCCATAACCACATTCTTTTCACCTCCTATTATAGTTAATTTTATCATATATTTAGTAAATTTTTTCTAATAAGTGACTAGAAATCTACTTTTAACATATAATTAAATGAATAAGGCAATTGACAAACCCCTTTAGCTAGTGTAAAATAATACTTGCAAGTGATAAATGGGTCTATAGCCAAGTGGCTAAGGCGTGGGACTGCAACTCCCTGATCGTTGGTTCAAATCCGACTAGGCCCTCCAGATTGATAGGAAACTCGAACTTTTCGAGTTTAAGTGATAAATGCTAACTAGAAATAGTTGGTTTTTTTGTTATTTAAGAAAAGAAAGTGATGAGTTATGACAATAGAAACCAAAAAACTTGTAAAAGAAAGTCGATATGATATGTAAGTCTGCTTGTGTTAAACCTACCTATCGTAATGGTAATATAATTAATATAGTTAATTCTAATATTGCCTATGTTAAACCACATATAATAACTATTAATAATATTAACTACTTAATGTTTGAAGAATCTAGAATTAACTACAATAATAAATAAATTCGTAATGATAGAAAAATTCAAGATTACTTTTTTAAAATAGTACATGATAATAAACATGATCTAGCAGTTGAAATTATTATTCAACTTGGTAATATGACTTATTGGACTGATAAAACTATAGAAGCAAAATATAAAATGACAGATGTATTTAAAAATCAAGTTAAAGAACTAGAAAAGATTGTTCCACTATTTAAGATAGCAAATGCTACCATACATTTTGATGAACATTCTCCACATATGCATATAATGGTGTTCCAGTTAAAGAAAACTGCAAAACTGGTTTATCAAAACAAGTTGGTAAAACATCAATATTCACAAAAGAATCACTAGTAGTTATTCAAGATAAAATGAGAGAAAGATGTATTGATGAATTTAATATTGCTTATGGTATGAATTCAAAACTAAAAGAAAAACAAAAAGGAAAAAATCATGATATTACTCCATTTGAAAGAAAAGTATATAATGAAAAAGTTAAAGGACTTAAACAAGAAATATCTAATCTTGAAAATGAAGTCTCTAATTTAGAAGATAATAAAGAATCTATCAATAAACAAATAACTAAACTTAATAAAGATAAAAACGATATAAGCGATGAAATTGATAAAAAGAAAAAGATTAATAATAAAATTATTATTAAATCTAAAAACCAACTTTGGGATGAGAATGAAAAATTAAAAGAAGAAAACGAAGATTTAAAAAGATTAAACTATCAGTATGAAAATCAATATAAAAGTTTAAAAGAGAAAACAGATTATCTTATTTACTATTTGAATAAGGCATTAAAAAAGCTGCCTGAATTTATTCAAAACATTGTTGAAAGATTATTTAATTATAGTATTTTAGATTTAAAATATTTTAAACAACAATATGATCCAGAAGTTAAAAGAAAAGAAGAAAGTAGATTTAAAGGTTTCAATTTATTTAATAAAAAAGAAATTGAAAAAGCAACTAAACATATTAATGATGAAATGGATGAAGCTGCAGAAGAATTTTATAAAACAGAAAAAGGAAAAGAAGAGAATTTTGAATTATAGTTCGCTACATATATTAATTCGAGTTGCGTTATTAGCTTTTCTGTTAATAAAGTAACTACTGCCATCTTCAAATTCGTCTTCACTTATCTTATCTTTAAATTTTACCAAATAGAATAGTCCACCTTTAGGAATAGAATAATATTCTATTCTATTTTTATAATTGGAATTTAATTTTTTAATACTCTTTTTCAAAAGTGTTTTATATGTTTTAATTTTACTTTTGATTACCTCGTTCAAATCATTATTTCTTAAATAATCTAATACAACATATTGTGGAAAAGCATTAGTACATAAATCAAATGATTTTTTATATAAATATAATAAATCAACTTTATCGGACAAAATATAGCCAACATTAATTGATGGACTAATTAATTTTGAGAAAGTACCTAAATAAATAATATTTCTACCTTTATTTAGGTTATACAAACTTTTATATTTAGATTTTGTAAAATTAATTAAACTATATGGATCATCTTCTAATACTAAAATATTATATTTATTAATAATTTTCAGAAATTCTTTTCTATTTTTATTTGACCATGAGTATCCTGTTGGATTATTAAAAGTTGGAACACCATAAATAAGTTTAGGAGAATATTTAATAATTTTTCTTTCAAGTTCTACTAAATCAAGTCCATCTTCTTGAAGATCAATACCAACTAATTTAATATTTCTTTTTTTGAAAACATCTATTGCTCCAAAATATGTTGGTTGTTCAATTAAAACTACATCTCCATCATTAATTAATGAACTTGAAATTATATTTATTGACTGTTGAGAACCTGTTGTAATGAGCATATTATTATAATCTACTTCATAATTCCATATTTTATATAAAAATTTGCTTATTTCAATTCTTAATTCTCTTAATCCTTTTGGAGTTGTATAAGTATTAAAGTTTATATTTCCTTTCAAAACATTTTCTATACTTCTATTAATTCCTTTATTATCAAATATATTATATGTACCTAGTGATTTATTCATAGTTTTTTCCTCTTACATTTATATAAAGAACTTTTACCATTATCAAATAGTTCTATATCAAAATATGGTGAAAGGAGTTCTCTATATTGCTCTTGAGATATCCAATCAAATTCAGTAAAATGTGGTGAATATCCTTCTCTAATTTGAATATGCTCAACTTTATTATCAATCAAATATGATATTTCAAGATAATTAATTCCATCAATAGTATATTGCTTTATCATTGGGGTTTTTGTTGGCATATTTGAAAAAGTATTAAATATAAATAAGCCATTAGGTAAAAATATATTACTAAATTGTTCAATATTAATATTTAAAAGCCAATAGTTTATTGCCTGTTCACAAAAAACTTTATTATATTTTTCTTGTGAGAGGTTAACAAAAGTCTCAACATCTTCGTTATAAACTCTAACACCAAGTTTTTCTAAATCTTCTGGAATCATATCTGTTTCTCTATCCAAATAACTTACATCATTACATCTTTTTAATAATTCTCTTGTTAATCTTCCATTACCACCACAAATATCTAACACTTTATCATCTCTTTTTAAGTCAGCTTTATCAATCAAATATCCGACTCCTTTATCAAAGTATCTTTTGTACATTTTTTCATAATCCGTATATTTAGGGTATTTCATAATCATTATCCTCTCTATAAAATATTTCCATTCTTATCAAACAAATATATAACTCCATGATACATAATATTAAAAGAAGTAGTGTTATTCCTTACTGAATCTCTTAATGTACCTGGAAATGCATAATCATAAAATGGCAATTTGTTATCAAATTCATGTAAATGAACTATTGCTTTTACTTTTCTATTTTTGAATATATAGTCTAACAGTGGTGCATTTAATGTAGCTTTTTTATTTAATACATTAATAATATGATTATCATGATCAACATTTAGAACTAAAGTCTTCTCATTTAAATCTTGTTTTCCTCTAATTGTAGTAATGAAACCATTACTAGTTTTTATAGCCACACATCCAAAATAATACCTGTCATTATATTTTTTTTCAGTTAATTTAATTTTAAACTTTTCTATATATTGTTTATATAGTTCTAAATCATTTTTATCTAAAATAACATTATCGGTTTTTATAATTGATTTATAATAAATATCATTTTTAATACTATTTAAAAATGTCTTTGTATCATTTATTGGTATAATACTTTTTTCTTTTGTCAAAACATATTTTATACCTTTACAACTAACAAATAAGAGTTGTTCTTTCTTATTTAATAATTCATTGTATAAATTATCAATATCAGTATTTAGATTTTGAATATATATTATTTTATCTTTTTCCATCATTAAGCATCTTTCTAACTAGCTTTTTAGCTATATCATCTTTACCATGTGCTTCTTCTATTTCATTAGTTTTATCGATTATATAACCAATATGATTACCATTTCTAATATTAGATAAATCATTAGCAACAACTAAATCACAATTGTTTTTATTTTGTAATCTTTTTGCAACTTCAATCAATTCCTCTTTTGATACTCCATCTAATAATTTAAATCCTACTAGATATGTTGATGGGCTTAAATTTTTGATAATAGATATTATTTTAGGAGTTGGCTTTAATATTATTACTAGATTATCTTCATATGAAGATATTTTATTTCCACCAATAACTTCAATATTTTTAAATGCCTCATCAATATCATCGTGTTCTTTGATATTTTCCTTCATTCTTTCAATTGTTGTCACATAGTCTGTCATATAATCAGATACTGCCATAGAATGAATAAAATAATCTATGTGTTTATTTGTAAGTAAACCTTCAATAGTATTCTTTAAATCTATAGTTCCATCTATTTCAACAACTTGAACTCTTTTATCAGTAGGTCTTAATGAATTTTTTGAACATACATAGTAAATCATTAGGTCATTATTTTCCTCTAATAAATGATTTGCAATCGTCATTCCTAATCTACCACTAGATGAATTTGTTATTTTTCTAACATTATCAATTCTTTCACTTGTTCCACCAGCAGTTATAATTATTTTTTTCATTTTATTTTCTCTCCTTTACTAAAACCTTAACATAGTCAATTATTTCTTCACTTCTAGGAAGTTTACCTTTAGCTTCATATCCACAAGCAAGATGACCAACAGAAGGTTCAATAATCTTATAACCATAAGATCTTAATTTTTCTAAATTATTTTGAACAATAGGATTCTCATACATTCCATTATTCATAGCAGGTGCAAATATTACTGGAGTTTTTGTTGCCATAATAGTTGTAGATAACATATCATCAGCAATTCCATTTGCAACTTTTCCAATTATATTTGCAGTTGCAGGTACTATTAAAAATAAGTCTGCTTTTCTTGCTAAACTAATATGTTTAACATCAATAAAATCTGGTCTTTCAAACATATCAGTTATTACTTTATTTCCAGATAATGTTTCAAGTGTTAATGGTGTAATAAATTTACAAGCATTTCTTGTCATTATTACATCTACATTTGCTCCTTCACTTTTTAAATAACTGACTATACCGCAAGCCTTATAAGCAGCAATTCCTCCAGTTATTCCAATAACAATATTTAAATCTTTAAACATATTATCCTTCCTTTCACTTTCATTTTATTATTAAAATGTTGATAAGTAAAATATATTTATGTTATTATGTCTATAAGGAGGGCTTATAATGAATGTAGATTTAGAATTATATAAAGTTTTTTATGTCGTAGCCAAACATAAGCACATGACTAAAGCTAGTGAAGAATTACATATATCTCAACCTGCTATTTCTCAATCAATAAAGAAGTTAGAGGATCAATTAGGTGGAATTTTATTTTTAAGAAGTAATAAAGGTATGGAACTTACCGAAGAAGGTAAAATGTTTTATGAATATGTTAAAGGTGCTTTAGAACTAATTAATAATGCTGAAAATGAATTTACTTCATTCAAAGATTTATCTAAAGGTGAAGTTAAAATTGGATGTTCCACCACTTTAACAAAATTAGTTTTAATAAATGCCTTAAAAGATTTTCATCTTGATTATCCTAATATAAACATTAATATAACAAATGACTTAACTAGTAATTTAATAAACGATTTAAAATTAGGAAAATTAGATTTTGTTATATTTAATGAAAGCAATATTAAAGAAACAAATCTTAATCTAGAAAAGATAAAAGAATTAAAGCAGGGATTTATTTATAACCCAGAGCTTTATGATGATAATATTAATAATTTTGAAGATTTAAATAATGTTCCTCTTATATTACAAAAAGAAGAATCCAATAGTAGAAAACTATTAGATTATATTGCACTGCAAAATAATGTTAAATTAATTCCTAAAATGGAAGTTGTAAGTCAAGAGTTAATTACTGAATTTACTAATATTGGTTTAGGTATTGGATTTGCGATTATAGATTTAGCAAAAATAAATTTTAAAAACTTAAAGGAATTAAATATAAACAAAAAAATACCAAATATAAATATATACTTGGCAACTAATAAATCAGTTTCATTAACTTTTGCTAGTAAAATGTTTATTAAGTATTTAAAAAAATAAAAGAATATGTTAATATGTATATAGAAGTTAGTTGTATTAACTTATATAGTGATAGTTTCAAATTATCTTATCTATCTCTCCAAAAAGAAATAACTCAAAGATATTTAATTCATCTTTGAGTTTTTATATTATATATTTAAAATTTAACTGATTCTTTAGTATCGTATATTTTACCATTTATTTCAAGATAAATAGAGTAGGTACCTGATAGTCCTTCAGCATTAATATATCTATTAATAACAATACCATTTTTATTTTCTTCTTCACTAAATATATCAACACATAATGCTGTATATGGTTTTTTACTAACTTTTATTTCATAATAATTAGAAATAGTATTTTTCTTTAAGATAATATTAACTTTATCTTCTCTTTTAAATTGACCAGTAAAGACTAATCTATCTATTTCTTTAGTAAACTTAATATTATGTTTAGTATAATCTTTATCTATCTTATTACTATTACTAGCTAAACTAATTTTTTTCTTAGTAATATTTGTCTTACCAAGACTACCAACTCTTGTAGCATTACCTAGTTTTAATTCTGTATCATTATAAATATTCATCTTTTCTACTCGGTAGAAATTACTAGGTAGTACTAATTCAAAGATAACATCATTATCAAGTAGTTCAACTGTATCAGATTTTAAGGAAACATTTCCTTCTGTTAGACCGGCTGGTTTGTTAGAAGCTTTTCCATCAACTGATACAATACCACCAGAATGAATAATATAATGGTTATCATTTAAATAATCTACATCAGAAATGTATGGCGAATAAAAATCACTTCCTCTTTCTTTACCATATTCAAATACTTGCTTAATAGTCATTTTTTTAGTATCTATCTTATAAATAACTCCTCGTGAATAAGAATTACTAGCATCTACATAATTATCTTTCTTTTTTGATTTATTATTACCATTATCAAAGATAAATACTTCACCTTTAGGGGTAATCATAGCAGCATGTTGACTCCATTGCCATTCAAAGTCTTTACCTATAGGTTTAAAGAAATACTTTTGATACTCTTTACTCCAGTTAGTAGAATCTCCAATTATCCAGTTAAGTTTACCACTTTTGTAATCAATATTAATAACAGCATCTTGATGTCTTCCAGATAACGTAATAGAGTTAGTCTTTTTATCATACCAAACAGAATTATTATGGAACCAGTCATAACTAGTCCAGTTTTCACTTTTTCCATCAGTCATCTTTAATATTTTTCTTAAATCAAATTGTCTAACTTCTTTTCCAGTTTCTCTATCAAGTTCTACAATATAATCTTCAACAGTACCATCACTATTTAAAAAGTTATCAGAAGCTACTAACAAGTTCCCATTAGGCATCTCATAATAATCATGATGGTATCCTCCTTTTAGACTATATTCTTTATAAATTTTTCCAAACATATCAATTTCATAAAGCCCAGTAACATAGTAGGGTGAATTGATAAGTCTTTCTGTTCCAACAAGTAAATGTCCATTCTTTAATCTTTCAATATCCCAAATAGCATTATAAGATAAATACCATCTAACATCACCATTAACATCATAAGCTGCTGTATATCCAGTAGATGATGGAGAATAAAAATAAAAATCATTAGCAAGCTTTTCTTTATCAGCTTTTACACTAGTAGGAATTATAAAATTATCAGGTAACTTATCAGTTTTAATTTTAAAAACTTTTCTAATATTTTTATACTCTACTATAACTTCATTTTCACTATCAGGATATAATCCATAGATTGATAAGTAATGCTTTTTACTCTTATTAAACTTATGAGTAAGAGTAGTATTTTCATCTTTACCAACTACTGTTACTTTAGGACTAACATTTTCTTTTGTTTCAAAAAGAATAAGAGCGGTTAGGGGAGAAGACTTATAAGGATCTACTATAATATTAGGGTTATCAATACTATATCCTTCTATTTTAAATTTAGCTTCTTCTTTACTTTGCATCATTATTAAACTTTCTTTAGTCTTAAGAAGTTTCCTTCCTTTCTGATTATTAGTAGAGATATTTATACTTACTACTAATAAAATACTAATTAATAAACACAATAAAACTTTTTTCATAAATAACATCTCCTTTATAAGTTAATCATAAATAATAATTTATAAAAGATAAATAAAATAGTAGTTGAAAAAACTAAACTCTTAGTTGAGTTTAGTTCATAAAGCAATCATCATTTATAGATAGAGGTATTTCATAAGTTGTAATTTTATTATCATCAGTAGTAGCTTTAACTGTTAGATAAAGACTGTTTTCAGTAAAATTTTTGCATAGTCTATTATAATTATTTACTTTAAACGTAATATTTTTTAAATAATCTTCAATAGTAGAATTATTACTTTTTTTCTTATTTATTTCTTTTGAAATATTGTTTTTATCTTTCTCATATAGAATACATTCTATTTCTTTATAGATAGTATTATCATCTCCACCACAATAATCTATATTTGATATATAAATAGATGATTGATTATTATTATAAGCGACTGTTCCTTTAATCGTAAAAGCACTACAACTAGAGGATAAAGTCTTAAAGTGAAAGTATTCTTTTTTAGTATTATAGAAAGTTATAATAGATATAGTAATTAAGATGATAATAACAGTTGTAATTAATATATACTTTTTATTAATACTTTTCTTTTTATAATTCCCATCTAATAAGTCATTTATATCTAGATTAAAATCATGACATATTTCCTTTAATAGGGCTATATCAGGGATAGCTTTACCATTTTCCCATTTACTGACAGCTTGATAGGTAATACCATATTTCTTAGCTAGTTCTTGTTGGGTAAGATTATTATCTTGTCTAATCTTTTTAATAAGTTTTCCAATTTTTTCTTGATCCATATTACCACCTATAATTCTTTTTAAAGATAGTAGACTCTCTAATTACAAACCCATTTTTTAAGTATAAATGATGAGCTGCTCTTCTTTCTAATCTAGATGTTAATTCATAATAAGATAGATTATTATCCTTTGCAATAGTATCAGCTTTTTCTAAAAGATAAGTACCAATTCTTCTATTTTGATATTCTTTTTTGACACAGACATAAGTTATATAACCAAACTTAATATTTCTAAAGTAATCATTAATTATATCTATATGCAAATGACCTACTACTTCTTTATCATTAACTGCTACAATACTAAATGATTTATCACTATTTTCTAACTTATCAATATTAACATTTTTATAATGTTCATTAAGTAACTGTTCTAAACTTTCTTTATCTTCTATTTTATAATCTCTAATTAATATTTCCATTTCTATTTTCACCATTTATATGATAACATATGATAAATTACTTAGTAAATACTATGTAAAAATTAAATATATTTTGCTATAATTACAATGAGGAGGATGAGTTAATGAATAAAACAAAAAATAAGTATTTACAATTTATTATTTCTTTTATTATGTTGACAGTAGGTACAGTAATAGCAGCATATGCCCTAGAGTCATTCTTAATACCTAATACTATTCTAGATGGAGGAGTTACTGGTATATCAATAATTGTATCAAAATTAACTAATATACCACTAAGTATTCTGGTTTTATTAATTAATATACCATTTGTTTATGTAGGATTTAGAAACCTAGGTAAAGGATTCTTAGTAAGAACTATTTATACGATGGGGCTATTCTCTTTATGTTTAAATCTATTTCATAATGTAGAACCATTAACAGAACAAATATTACTAGCCACTGTCTTTGGAGGTGTTTTACTAGGAGTAGGAGTTGGTCTAATTATTCACTTTGGTGGATGTGTTGATGGAACAGAATCAGTAGCTATCGTAATTAGTAAGAAAACATCTTTATCAGTAGGACAAGTAGTATTATGTTTTAACCTTATTATCTATACAGTAGCAGGATTTATCTTTGGCCTTGATAGAGCCTTATACTCACTACTTACTTACTTTATAACTTTTAAAGTAATAGACTTTGTATCAGAAGGATTAGAACAAGCGAAAGCTGCTTTAATTGTTACTAGTAATGGAACTGCTCTTGCTGAAGAAATATATAAAAGACTAGGTAGAACAGTAACATTTATTAAAGGACAAGGTTTAATTAGTGGTGATAAAGAAGTACTATACTGTGTCTTAACTAGAATTGAAATATTTGAACTTAAGAAAATAGTAGAAGAGATGGATGATAGAGCTTTTATTACTATCTTAGAAGTATCAGAAGTAATTGGGGAGCATATTAAGTCTACTAAGAAAATAAAAAAAGTTCATCAAAATATAAAAAACCTTAATTAGTTTTAGTTAAGGTTTTCTTTTGTAGTTCATAATTAATTATATCAGGATAATCAGTGATATATGTTATATCCTTATAATAATCATCTACTTTATTTAAAACGCTATCTAGTTCTTTAACGGAATTAATAGTCCAAATAGATACATTTTTATTATCTTTTTCTAATTCATCAATTACTTTATAGGTTACTAATTGTTCTTTTAAAGCGATATTATCAAATAGACTAATATAGTTAAGCTTATCTTTAGAATTAATAATAGCTTGATAATTATAATCTTTCTTTTCTTTTTCTAGACAAAGTAGGGCAAGTAAATTAGAACTTTGAAAAGTCATATTATCAGTATCTTTATCTTTAAGTTCTTCTTCTACAGCAGTTATAAACTTTCTTGTATCATTATTAAATTTTAAATCAAGTAATATTTTTTTATCTTTACATATATTAATAGCATCACTAAGAGTGATTAACTTATAAGTTTTATTATTTAGATTTTCAAATCTTTTCCTAATAACTAATCCATCTATTTCACTAAGAGTATTAATATATGATTTAGTCCAAGGCCTCTTATAAATTAATTCTTCTCTTAATAATTTACTACTTAGACTATCTGATATTTTAATAGTCTTTCCTTTTAAAGTATCAACGGTATTATTATGTGATAAGACTAGTTTGTCATCATTAGTTAATCTAATATCAAATTCAACCATATCAATATAAGAAGTGTTATTAGCAAGTTCTAAAGCATCTTTAGTATTTTCAATAGCAAGAGAAGAAAAACCTCTATGAGCTACGATAGAAAAGTCATTATCATCACTAAAGAAATCAGTAAGATCTTTTATAAAACCAGTTTGTGTATCGTGTGATAATTTATATGCAATAGATGATGTAGCAATAGTTGCAGCACTAGTGAATAATAGTAATCTTTTAACAATTTTTTTCATATACTTACTGCCTCCAAATTTACTTATTATTCTATACTAATAACTAAAATGCGTCAATTAACCGTAAACAAAACATTAACTGCCATTTGAATTTAAAGATAAAAACTCTTTCCTTTATAATATTTATATGTTATATTTGATGTGACGTTTGCTTACAACTTGCAAGAAATTACAAAAGGAACTGCATAAATTGATATGCAGCTTTTTGGCTTTTATTAAAGGGAGGTGTAATAATAAATGATAACAAAAGATGAATTTCAAAAAGAACAAAGAAAATTAAAAACTATTAGTAAAGAGGTAAAACTAGTAAGAGATAATCTTGCTAAAGAAGTAGTAGGAGACTTAGAAGAGTTTAGAGAATTTCAAAAATTAGCATGGCAAGATAAGAGTTCTTTCGATAGAGCTGAATTTAATCAAGTTTTATCAAATAATGAAATGGAAGCTAGAAGAATACTTGCTAAGAGAATGTATTTTAAAAGAATATGTTTAATTGCTTCCAAGCCTTATTTTGCATCCTTTAAATATCAAGATGAGGATGGTAAAAACTATAATATTTATATGTCTCTTACTTATCTAAAAGATGATAATTATAACAATATTCTATATGACTGGCGAAGTCCTATCTGTAGTGTATTCTATGACTATGAGACAGGACCTTGTAAGTACTTAGCACCAGAAGGGATAATATCAGGTACCTTGTATTCTAAAAGACAGTACCAAATAAAAGATAATAAATTACTAGCAGTCTTTGATAATTCATTAAATATTGATGATGAAGTATTACAAGAAGTACTAGCTAATAATAGTAGTGATAAGATGAAAAATGTTGTTAATACTATCCAAAAAGAACAGAACTTAGTAATAAGAAATCTAGAAGATAAGAATCTAATAGTACAAGGAATAGCAGGGTCTGGAAAAACATCAGTAGCTCTTCATCGTATAGCTTTTCTTTTATATAGAATAGATAATTTATCATCAAAAGACATCTTAATATTCTCACCAAATGAAGTATTCTCATCCTATATATCTAATGTTCTACCAGAGTTAGGAGAAGAAAATACTAAAGAAACAACCTTTAGTGATTATCTATCTTACTTTATAAAAGAATATAAAAATGTAGAGCCATTTACTAACTTTATAGCAAGGTTTTATGAAGGTAGTAACAAAAGAAAAGATCTTATAATATATAAACAATCACGAGAAATAGTAATAGATTTAGATAATTATATAAATGACTATATATTAGATGCTAAAGTTATAAAAGACTTAGAACTTGATAAAGTTAATACTGTTAGTAAAGAAGAAATAAACTATCTCTTACATGATAAATATAGTCGTTTCCCTTTCTTTGAAAGAATAAGAGAAATAGCTAAGAAATTGTCACTAAACTACTATGGTAGTGAAGGTAAGAAAAGAGCTACTATTGAAAAAATAATTATAGATAACGCAAACTTTAAGAAAAATTATAAATCATTATATGTTAATTTTTATAAAAGTAAATATAGTAAGTATCAACTACTAGAAGAGGAAGAAAAAGAAATATTAAAAACTAAAGAACTCTCTTATGAAGATGCTTTACTATTCGCTTACTTAAAAGGAATACTAGAAGGTTTTCCTTATGAAGGAGATATTAAACAAGTAGTAGTAGATGAAGCCCAAGACTATAATTATTTACAATATCAAATGATGAAGAAGATATTTAAGAAGGCATCATTTACTATCTTAGGAGATATTAATCAGAATATGAATCCTTATATAAACTATAAATCTTTAGAAGAGTTAAAAGATATCTTTGATTCAAGTATTTATCTAGAACTTTTAAAGACTTATAGATCAAGTAAAGAAATTATTGAATATACTAATAAGATACTAGGCCTATCTCATGTTTGTGCTATTAGAAGAGATAATAATATTCCAGTTACTAAACACCAAAAAGATGATTTACTAGATCTTATACCTAAACTAAAAAGTAAATATAAATCACTTGCTATCATTACTAAAGATATGGAAATGGCAGAAAAACTTTATAAGAAATTAGAGTCAATTTATGATTTATCACTACTTACTATAGATAGTAAAAACTTTAGAAAAGATTTTGTTATTGCCCCTAGTTATTTAGCTAAAGGATTAGAGTTTGATAGTGTTATTGTCTACAATAGTTTAGATAATCCCTTTAAGGAAGTAGATAAGTATCTATACTATATCGCTTGTACTAGATGTCAACATGAACTACATTTATATTATTTATAGGAGGAGTTATGGATAAGATATATTTAAGTAAAGAAGGATACCAGAAGTATCTTGAAGAATTGGAAAATATTAAAAAGAAGATAGAGAAAAATAATATTGATATAACAGAATATGTTTCAGATGATGCCTATGGTGATGGATGGCATGATAATTTCGCTTATGAAGAAGCTAGAAGATATGAATATCAGTTATTCTTAGAATATGAAAATAAATTAAAGGGTCTTAATAAAATAGAAATTATTGAAAAATGTGATAGTGATAAAATAGGAATAGAAGATATAGTCTTAGTTGAATTAACATTTAGTGATAATGAAATAGAAAGAGATTGGTATAAGATTAGTGGTAATACTAAAAGTGATTTAGATAATGAAATATTACATATAACAGTAAATAGTCCCTTAGGAAAGTCTTTATTAGGAAAAAAGATAAATGAAGAGTTTACCTATTATATATTAAAAGAAAAGGTAGAAGGGAAAATACTAGATATAAAAAAATAATGACTTATCTCTTTTTGCATGATAAAATTAATGTAGTTGGAGGGAATAGTTGCAGCACTAGTGAATAATATTAATCTTTTAATAATTTTTTTCATATACTTACTGCCTCCAAATTTACTTATTATTCTATACTAATAACTAAAATGCGTCAATTAACTGTAAATATAAAAATAATTATTCACAAAGTGTTTTTTTTAAGTTATACTTTATATGGAAGGAGTAAATTATGGATAAACAAAAAATTGATTTATATTTAACTACTAATGCTAAATACTTTGAGCCATCTGCAATTCCAATTATTAGGCAGAAATTAGAAACAGCAGATGATAGTACTTTTTTAAGTGTTCAAGCTTGTGAGTTAAAGGATCCTACAACATTATTGTTAGTTTCCATATTCTTAGGATCACTTGGAATAGATAGATTCATGTTAGGTGATACTGGAATGGGAATCTTAAAGCTATTAACAGGTGGTTGTTGTGGAGTATTAACAATTATTGATTGGTTTACAATTACTAAGAAAGCAAAACAAAAAAATTTAGCAACATTATCAATGATTATTTAGTATAAAAATCGTTATAAACTAAAAATGACACATATCCCATACTTAAATGGGTTTGTACTTCTATCAGATGAGAGGATATGTTTATGAAGTCTAAATGTAAATGGTTGTTCCTAGATTTTTTGATGTTGGGGGTATTATCTTTAATATTAAATATGCTTAATATTAGAATATGCCCTTTTTATAGGCTTTTTAAGATTCCATGTCCCGGTTGTGGACTGACAAGAGGCTTCCTTGCACTATTAAAATTAGATATTTTAAAAAGCCTATCATATAATGTTTTATGTATACCAATTTTAGTGATTTTTGGTATATATCTGTTATTTATAATCTTTAATAAAGAAAAAATACTAATAAATTGGTTAAATAAATACAAAGTATTACTAATAGTTGTTTGCTTATTGGTATTAATTATTGTATTTATTATAAATTATAATAATCCATTACTTTATTGAGTTACTAGCTCAATTTTTTTGTTTCACCTAAAAATAAATAATGACTTATCTCTTCTTGCATGATAAAATTAATGTAGTTGGAGGGATGAGAAGTGAAAGATAATAAATTATTTATGATAATAGTAACTGTACTAGCAGCTATAGTACTAGTTCTTAATATACAAAAAGTAATTACTAATAATAGTCAGACTGATGGTATAAAGTTTAAAGAAGAATATGAAAAGTTAAATGGTAAGAAGAATGACCATGGTAAGAAATACCGTGAGATAACCATTGATAGTAAAAATAAAATAGTTTATAAAACTACAGAAGAAGTATTAGAGTTAATTGATAAAAAGAAATCTTTTGTTTTATACTTTGGCTTTGATACATGTCCATGGTGTCGTAGTGTAGTACCAACTCTTGCATCAGTTTCTAAAGAATTAAATCAAGAAGTATATTATATAGATGTAAAAGATATTAGAGATACTTTTGAACTAGATGATGATAATAAACCAAAACTAGTTAAGAAAGGTAGTAAAGACTATAGTAAACTACTTGAAAAATTAGAATCTGTTTTAGAAGATTATACTTTAACAGATAGTGATAATAATGAGATAAAAGTTGGAGAGAAAAGAATCTATGTTCCAAGTATTGTTAGTGTTATAGATGGTAAAGCTAAAGAGTTAACAACAGGTATTAGTGATAAACAAACTGATGGTTATATGAAACTTACTAAAGAAATGGAAAAAGAAACATATAATAAGATTAAAAAAGTATTAAAACAAGTAAGTGATAAAAATAATACTTGTTATTTAGATAAAGGATGTTAATAAGTGATTAAGATAAGTGATAATAAAATAGATTATCTTCTAGATGAAAGAGTAGTTGGTAATGTATTCTTTACTAAAGATAATAATCTAATTAGACTAACTAGTACTATAGTAAAGCCAGAAGAAAGAGGTAAAGGTATAGCTAGTAAGATGTTAGAAGAAGTGTTTAACTACTTTAGAGAAAATAATTATAAAGTAATAATTGAATGTTCTTACGTTAATAAGTGGATATTAGACAAAAAAGACTATCAAGATTTAATTGTGAAATAAGTTTTCACTTTTATCCCATAATTTATACATAATTATCTAGTATAGTGTAGTTATGGAAAGGAAGTGAGGCCTATCGTTGATATAAAAGTAGTTGGAACAGATTGTAGTAATGGAATGAAATTACTAAAGAATTTATCTAAAGTCGAAAGAGAGATGAATTTAAAACTAAATATAGAAAAGATAGAAAAGAATCTTAAAGATAGATATAAAATAGATGTTATACCAGCACTTATTATTGATGGAAATATAGTTTCTAAAGGTGCTGTCTTAACAGATAGAGAAATTAAAAGATATATCAAAGAACTTTGTATGGAGTAGTTAATTACTACTCTTTCTTTTTGTCTAAAAGTGTCATCTTGCTTGTAATTTATTTTTATTCATATTATTATAATACTAAGGAGTGTGATACTATATGATTTATCCTTCTATTGATAAACTTTTAAATATTGTAAGTTCTAAGTATGAACTTGTTCATATTGCAGCAAGACGTAGTAAAGAAATGACAAGAAATGAACATTATCAACTACGCGAAAATGAATATAAATGCAGTAAAAATATCGGTAGAGCTTTAGAGGAAGTTCTAGAGGGAAAATTAACAGTAGTGGAAAGCGATTAAAAAAGCTTTCCTTTTAAGTATAATAATATTGAGGTGTTAAAATGACGATAAAGATGTTTAAGATGAAACAAAAAGGTTTATATGAATTAGTGATGGATAATGGAAAAGCTTATTCCTTTTATGAAGAAATTATTTTAAAGTATGAATTATTGTTATCTAAGAAGATAGAAGATAAACTACTACCTAGTTTATTAGAAGAAAATAAAAAGTATGAATGTTATTATAAAGGACTAGAAAGATTAAATAAGAAAGCTGAAACAAGAGATAGTCTAGCAAGATATTTATTAGGTAAGGGATATACTGATAATGAGATAGAATTTGTTACGGAAAAGTTAGAAAGTCAAGGCTACTTAAATGATAGTAATTATGCTTCTAGTTACGTAAACAATAAAGTATTAACTACTTCTTGGGGAAAAGGTAAGATTAAGAGGCAGTTATTACAAAAAGGTGTTAGTGAAAATGATTGTGATAATGCCTTAGAATCATATTCTAAAGATATAGAATTAGAAAAGTTAGTTAAGAGAATAAATAAAAAGATAAGGTCTAATCATGATAAGAGTAATAAGGTATTAAAAATGAAGCTTGAAAGTGATTTAGTTAGTGAAGGGTTTTCTAAGGAATTGATTAATAAAGCATTAAGTGAAGCAGACTTTAGTGATGATAGTGAAATTGCAAAGAGAACTTATGAAAAGTTATTAATTAAATTTGGAAGAAAATATGAAGGTAGGGAATTAGAATATAAAGTGAAACAAAAAATGACTTCTCTTGGCTTTTATGATATAAATTATTAAAGTTTTAAGAGTGCTTATTATTAGAGTTTATTATCATAATTATAATTGATAAATATGGTGGATAATATAGTTCTAGGAGAGACCTACCTACAATCTATTTCTTTAATCAAAGAATTCTTTGCTATTAGTAAAAGTTCTAGTGAAAGTTTAAATATTAAATCAGTAAATTTACCAGCTGGATTAGAAAAAAATAAATCGAAAGCATTTCGTAACTATACCATATACAGTTCAAGAAATAAGAGATAATGTTTCTGAAAATGATACAATCTAAAGTTTGTAGTTTTCCACAAGGAATTAAAAGAAATAAGGTGTAGAGCATTTAAATATAATACAAGTTTAACATAGACTAAGTAAACTGGTGTTAGTATAGATATATATAGGTACAAAAATTCGAACACTGGGATTTTTAAGCTTTTACAAGTGCTCTTTTGTAAATTAACTTATTATCCATGACTGAAAACACCAAAAGGTCTAAAAACTTAACATAGATTCAGAAGGAATTTCTAGCTTTATTCATTTTCTAATTGATTCAAATGTATCTAGAGAAGCTGTTATAGAGTATTTACGTTATCATTATGCCGATGGAACGCAAAACGGTAGGGGAATTAACAGAATAAGTGGGCATGAGTATAAGGAACAGCATCAAGATAAGATAGATTATATTAATAAGCAAATTAATAATCCATATGTTTTAAGAAGAGCAATCAATAGATTTGTTTTACAAGGTAAAAATTCAGCTATTAAAGTAGATGGTATTATTTATGGTACAGTTAATGATTTTCTATTTATTTCTAGTGATGATGTTATGAATATCTTGATGTCAAAACAAAATATTTACTCAACTGGGGTACATTTTGGAAATTTATTTTGTCAACCGATGACTAGAAATCTAAATTATAATCCGAAATATGAGAAAAAAAGATTTTGTGTACAAATTAAATGGTATAGTATATTTGATGATATTATGGAAATTAAAAATAGAAATGTATTGGATAATATAGAAAATACTTCTAGATAAATTTATATTAATGTCGTTATCATATAACTGTTTATCAGTGAACTTCCAAGCTAACTACGGGAGGTTAAACACAAAAAAACCAATTCATTACTGAATTAGTTGCTATTTTAAATGGAGCATTTGATAGGAAGGTTTTAAACCTTTTATCAAAAAAATATCCGTCACTTGTTAAATAAATTATATGTTAAACTCTAGGAAAAATCAATAGCGTATAGAAATTTTCTCTGAAATATAGTATAATTTAATTAGTTGAAATACTTGGAGGTAGTTATGTATTCTGTAGATGAGTTAGCAAAATATATAGCATTAGAAGATATTACATGGGGTAATTGTTATGAAAATATAAAAAATGTTATTCAGAATTAAAAAACGAAAAAATAGCATATTATACACGAACTTGGTTATTAGATTCTGAAATTAAAGAAATATTGCCAACAGATAGTAATATACTAAAATTTCAAAATAATTTTAATATTATAGAATATGAAGAAAATGTAAATAATTTTTTAAATTTTGTGTTTGAAAAAGATTTTGGAAAAGTTAATTGTAAAGTTTTACTTGAAGGAACAACTTTACAAAGTGAGTTGAAGAAAAGATCATTAAATAGAGATAAATTGAATTTAGAATTAGGATTTTTGGAGGCATCAACATGGAAAATGTAAAATTTTTACCTGAATTATTAAAACTTCCTATAAAAGTTATAGTTGCTCTTTGTATTGCAAGTAGTATTATCATATTAATTCCAGATAATTTTGCAGATAAATTGTATATAACTAGTTTTAGAAATGATTATGGCTTCATATTAGGGATTGTATTTGTAGTAACTCTTTCAATAAGTTTATGTTATTTTGCATTCTATATAATACCGATAGTATGGAAGAAATTCTTTTATAAAAAGGAGAATGAAAAAGTAAAAAAAGGAAAGCAAAAATTTCTTAAAAATTTAAATGAATATGAACTAGAAATTATTAAAGAATTGATTAAGCAACCAGATAATACATTATTATTACCTTATAATACTGGTATAGTAAAAAAATTGACGTATTTTGGAGTTATATCTCCAGTATCACCAGAAAACATAATTGATTTATATAATCCTAGAATTCTTTATTTTTTGCAACCGTGGGTATTTAATTATTTTGATAATAATGGCAATCTTATTAAAGAGAAAGTTGAAGATAAACAATGAAAAATAGCATTCAAGATAAACCTACTTTTAATATATCAACTATTAATGAAATAATGCAAGATACATACTTTTTCTATATGTTATTAGAAACAAAAAGAAAATTAAAAAATATAGAAGCAAAGTCATATTTGACGATGTTTATTAAAGGGTTAGCGGTTGCAATAAACTATGAATTATCTGTATGCTTGGAAAATTGTGGTATTTTAGAAAAAGATAAATTCTTTAAATCAAATATGAAAAATAAAGTAAGAAAAGAAAGGCAATGGTTGCATCAAAATATATGTAATTCGAATAAAATAAATAAGAAGATTCAAGAAATGGGATTAGACTTTTCAAATGAAGTTTACGATTTGAATGTAGTCATTAAAAATAATAAAATTTTAGATATAAATTTTGAACAATTTGGCGAAGATGAAAATTTGGATTTTTGGAACAGTGTATTTTATTTAAACGAACAAGTTATAGAAACTATTTTTAAAGTATTTGATGAAAAATTTGAATCTAATATATCTAAAAAATTATACAAGATGACTGATGCATATATAAGTGAAAAAATTTTAAATTCTATTAAGAATAAAATAAATGGTAAAAGATATAGTTACCAATCTTACAAACTTTTTTCTAAATCAACAGCTCTTGACACAATTGATAAAATTTTTATACTATATAGGTATAGATTAATTTCATCTATTATCTTAATTGAAAAAGTATTTTATGGAAAGGAATTAAAAATATCTATCGATCCGTTATTTAACTTAGACTTTAAGAATTATATAAGGAAATACAAGGCTATTTCTATTTGTATAGTTGGCGATGAATTAATGAAAATGAATACTGATTTTTCTAACTCTATTCTTAAAGATATAAGCAATCAAATAGATGCAAAGTTTTTCCCACTTAATAGAAAAGTGCGAGATAATATTCATTATTCAAAGATTAATGAATTTTCAAATGAAGAAATTGAATATTTAGATACAAAACAAAGTGAATATTTAAATATAATATATAAACATTTTATAAATAAAATAAATTTAGATATAAATAATGATGACATTTTTATGACAAACTTTCTAAAATGTTGTAAAGCGAAGGGTTTAAATGCAGAAACAATAAAAGAAAATTATGAAAAATTATATTTGGAATACTATTTAACAGGTAAGATATAATGTGTTATTATAAAAGGAGAAGAAACAATGAAAAGTAATTATTTATTAGTCCATGGGAGTTTTGGAAGTCCATTTTCAAATTGGATTCCTTATTTAAGAAAAGAAATTGAAGATAAAAATTTGGAAGTTTATACTCCAGATTTTCCAACTGGTGTTGGTTATCAAAATTACGAGAATTGGTCTAAACTTTTAAAGACATATGTTGATACAAATATTATTAATGAAAATACAATTATATTTGCTCATTCCATTGCTCCAATATTTATTTGTAAATTTTTAGTTGAGAATAAAATAAGGGTTAAGCGATTAGTTCTTGTTTGTGGATTTAATAATTATCTTGGAATAGATAAGGATTATGATACAGTTAATGAGAGTATGTATTTTGGTAATCTATCTGATATAAAAAATTATTGTGAGGATATAGTTTGTTTTTATTCAGATAATGATCCTTATGTTAAGTATGAAGCTGAAAAAGAATTTGCTGATACTATTACAGATAATCATATAATGATTTCTGGTGGTGGGCATTTAAATTCTGAAAGCGGGTATACTGAATTTGCTGAACTACTTAAATATGTCTAATACGCACGCAAATTGACTATGTCAATTTGCAAGTGCGTTTCTAAATTATCAAAAATTTAGTATGTATCAAAGACTACGACTTTTAAAAAATATCGTAGTCTTTTTCTAATGATTCTTTATTTATAAAAATATTTATTTCTGTTTCATTATCAGTATCTTTAGAAATTTCTTTTAAATCTGTAGAATTGTATAAGTCATTATCATAACATCCTTTTAAAATATCTATCGTCTTTTCTTTATTCTTTTTATCATTAGATAATAAAATTTCTCTAAAAAATTCTTTTAATATTAACAATAAATGATTAATAAAATTTATCAAATTAGTTTTATCTTCGCGTAATTTACCATTCTCATCCTCTAAAAAATTAATATCAATAAGACTATTTTTATATTTTCTTTCTAATGTTTTATAATCACAAGTGAATTGATTTAAACTTTCAACAAATGTTTTACTTGTTACCATATTTTGAATTTCTTCACTATACAAGTCTAGAAAATTTAATAGAATATGATAAATTTCTCCATCAATAATTACTTTATCAGTTAATGCTTTCTTTTTAGAATTTTGTAATGAACCTTTTATTTTCCAATATTGTTCTTCTATTTTTTTCTTACTTTTAAATGCTTGTCTATCATAATATCTAGCAACATTTTTAAATTGTCCCATTGATAAATGTTTAACACCTGTGTGTTTTTCTCCTCGTTCTAATTTGAATCCTTTCTTAGTTAATCGTTCATGATATTTATCTTGTAATTCACATAAATGAATATTATCCATAATGTATGATCGTTTAGAAATTGTGTATTTAGTTGTACCAGTTCGTTTATCGAATTTTTGAACAAGTGGTATAACAACACAATGTAAATGGGGTACTTTTTCATCCATATGAATAACAGCATGTAAGATTTGTTCTTTTGTATATCCTAAATCTTCATAAACAAAATTCATAGTTTCGTTTGCCCATCTCATAAGTCCTTCTTTACTCAAATTTTTAAAGAAATCTTTATCACTTGTGAATATCATTTCATCAGCAACAACGCTTTTAGAATCATTTACCATATCATAAAAAGACTTTTTTCTATCAGTTCTCATGTTCTTCATTTTTTCGGAATGTTCTTTTTGATAATCTTTTGTTATTTCATAAAATTTCTCTACATAATTATTACATTTTATTATTTCAATATTATTTTTACTATCTTCAATCCTAATATTAGGATTAGATTTGTATTTATCTTTTGTTCTTTCATTATGACTGCCTTT